>NZ_JBEXTZ010000004.1:0-147705 GCF_040614195.1 Amycolatopsis sp. NPDC006125 | reverse complement strand
CCCAGCGGCAAGTTCCCCGCCCCGGCGGCGAGTTGCCGTTCCCAGCGGCAAGTTCCCCGCCCCGGCGGCGAGTTGCCGTTCCCAGCGGCAAGTTCCCCGCCCCGGCGGCGAGTTGCCGTTCCCAGCGGCAAGTTCGCCGCCCCGGCGGCGAGTTGCCGTTCCCAGCGCAAGTCTGCCGTTGCGGGCGGCGTATTGGCCACCCGGGCGGCTGGTTGACCGTTTTCGGGTGGCAGTGGCCGCCCCGGGCAGCGAGTTGGCCGCTCTCGGTGGGCGTGTTCGCGCTTGCCGGTGGCCAGTCGGCCACCCCGGGGCGGCGAGCTGGCTGGGTGGGCGTGTCAGCTGGTGGGCGGCGGCCGGGTCAGGTGAGCGTGCGGGGGCGCACCGAGTTGGCCCGGTCGACCAGCTCGATCCGCTCGCCCGCCGTGTGGGCCAGTCGCGCCAGTGTGCGGTAGCAGCGTTCCAGTCCGAAGCGGATGTCCCGTTCGGACAGTTCGCAGCCCAGCACCTTCGCGCTGGTGCGGTATCCCGGCGGTGCGCCCTGCACGTACGTGAACGCCGCTTCCAGCACCTCCGCCGAGATGCGCGTCCGCCGCTCGGCGTCCAGGCGCAACTGCTCCAGCTTCACGCCCGCGTCGACCAGATCCGCCTCGCTGACCGAGGTGTTCGGCCCGCTCGCCCGAGTCTTGATCTTGATGGCCGCCACCTGCGCCGCCACGTAGTGCGTCGACGTCGAGGGCACCGACTCCAGCACCTCGATCGCGCCGGCCCGCGCGCCCTGCGCCAGGTACACCCGCGCCAGCCCGAACGCCGCGCTCACGTACGCGCGGTCGGTGCGCCACACCTGCTCGTACAACCGCGCCGCGGTGAAGTAGTCGCCGATGCCCTCCGCGCTGACCGCCAGCGCGAGCTTGGGCGCGATCTCGCCGGGCAGGTCGTCGTACACGGTCTCGAACGCGACGTTCGCCACCCGCGGCCGCCCGCCGGCGAGCTCGATCAGCCCGCGGTGCCAGTCGATCCGCCAGTCGTGCGGGTAGCCGGCCCGGATGGCCAGGTACTGCGCCGCCTGCAGCTGGCGGTTCGCCTCGGCCAGCTCGCCCAGTTCGATGCGCGCGCGGACGATCCGCAGCCGCACCTCGATCGAGTCCGGCGGCGCCCCGGCGAGCGCGTCGATCGCGGCGCGGGGGTCGAGCGCCGTCGTCGTCGCCAGCACACCGGCCGCCGGGTCGTCGGTGTCGACCTGCGGGATCGGCAGGCCGGACACGACCTCGACGGCGTCCGGCAGCGGCACCGTCCAGCCCGCCTCCGGCACCACCAGGTCCACGCCGAACGTGTTGGTCTCCGGACCGAACACAGTGGACACCGCGGGCCGCGGTTTCCCGGTGCCCATCGAGATGATCTCGCGCAGCACACCGGCGAGCTGGTCGGCCATCTCCTCCGCGGAGAGGAACCGGCGGTCCGGGTCCGGGTGTGTGGCGCGCTTGAGGAACCGGTAGTACGAGCCGAACAGCTTGAACAGCGGGATCTCGTCCGGCGTCGGCAGCCCGGCCTTGTACTTCGTGGTGTAGCCGTTGAACTCGAAGCTCAGCACGGCCAGCGTGCGGCCGACGGTGTAGAGGTCCGACGCGATCGACGCGCCGTGCGTGGTCAGCTCCGGCGCGCTGTAGCCGGTGGTGAAGAACAGCGGACTGGTGTAGTCGTCGATCCGCCGCACCGCGCCCATGTCGATCAGCTTCAGCTGCTCGTGCGTCTGGATCACGTTGTCCGGCTTGAGGTCGCAGTACAGCAGCCCCTGGCTGTGCAGGTACCCCAGCGCGGGCAGGATCTCCAGCCCGTACGCGATGACCTGCGCGATCGGCAGCGGCTCCGGCCGCCCGGCGGCGCGCTGGTGCGCCAGCGCGAGCTGGCGCAGCGACTGGCCGCCGATGTACTCCATCACGATGTAGCCGATGGCGTGCCCAGTGCGCGCGTCCGGGTGCTGCACGAAGTTGTAGATCTTGACGATGTTCGGGTGCTCGACCTCGGCCAGGAACCGGGTCTCGTTCACCGCCGCCGCGACGGCCGTCGGGTCGCCGGTGTCGATCAGTCCTTTGAGGACGACCCAGCGGTCGTTGACGTTGCGGTCCTTGGCGAGGTAGATCCAGCCGAGCCCGCCGTAGGCGATCGCGCCGAGCACCTCGTACTGCCCGCCCACCAGGTCGCCCGGCTGCAGCGTGGGCAGGAACGAGTAGGCGGTGCCGCACTTCTCGCACACGCCCTCCGGCCCGGCCGAGCCCCGGCCGACCTTCGCCGAGCAGTTGCCGCAGTACCGCTTCTCCTCCGACACCACCGGGTTCGTGAGGACGGCCGACGCCGGGTCGCGGTAGGGCACCGGCGGCACCTCGACCAGGCCAGCGCCGAGACGGCCGCGGCGGGTCCGCCGCCCGGTGCGCCGCGAGGTGCCCGGGAACGCGCCCGTGCCGGTGCCCGCTCCGGTGCCCGGCCCGGTGCCGGGCTGGCTGCCCGACCCGGTGTGCCCGCTGGACCGCTCGGGCAGCACGCTGTCGGTGCCCGGGTCCGGCAGCACGGCCGGGCCGCTCGGCTCCGGCGGCGGCGCGGGCGGCCGGATCATCTCGGTCATCGGCGCAGGCGAGGCGAGCACGCTGGTGAGCTGCACGTCGTCCGGCTGCACGGGCTCCGCTGGCGGGCGGACCGGCTCGATGATCTGCGTCTCGGCTGCCGAGGGCACCGGTTCGCCGATCGGCGTCGGCCGGGCGCCGCTCAGCTCGTCGGCAGGCCTGTGCCACCCGGTGCCGGGCTCGTCGGCGAGCGAACCCGTGATCGGCCGGTCGTCCGGGCGCGCGTGGCGCGGTCGACGCTCCTCTTCGGACACTGTGGACACCCCCTCAGCGGTAGGACACGGACGGCGGCGAACCCGGTCCGAGCGCCGGCTCGATCCAGTACTTGTACGTGTTCTGCCACGCGCTGCCGTTGCGGACGTTCTCCAGCACGGCGTTGACGAACCGGACCATGTCGTCCTGGCCCAGCGGGATGCCGACGCCGTAGAACTCGCGCGTGAACGGCTCGCCGACGACCTCCAGGTTGGGGTCCTGCCGCGCCATGCCCGCGAGGATCACGTCGTCGGTGGAGATGGCGTCGACCTGGCCCTGCTGGATCAGCACCAGGCAGTCCGACCAGTTGTTCACCGACACCGGCACCGGGCGCGACGGCGCGGTGCTGATCGTCGACAGCGAGGTTGAGTTCTTCGCCGCGCACACCCGCTTGCCGCCGAGGTCCTGCAGGCCGCGGATGCCGGAGTTCTTCGCCGCCAGCACCGCCTGCCCGGCCTGGTAGTAGGGCGCGGAGAACGCGACGTCCTTCATCCGGGTGCAGGTGATGCTGTAGGTCCGGACGACGATGTCGACCTGGTGGTCCTTCAGCACGTCCTCGCGCGCCGACGACGGGATGGCCACCCACTGGATGTGCCCCTCCCAGCGGCCGAAGATCGACGCCGCGATCTGCTTGACGATCTCGATGTCGAAGCCCTCCAGGTTGCCGCTCGAGGGGTTGAGGAAGCCGAACAGGAAGTTGGTCTGGTCGACACCGGCGATCAGGCGGCCGCGGTCGCGGATCTTGTCCATCGTGGACCCGGACGGGATCGAGCCGTTCGGCGAGAGGCTGCGCGTGTCGCAGTTGTTGTCCGCGCCGCTGCCGCTGCCCGTGTCCCCGCCGCCGACCCCGGCGGGCAGCGGCGCCTGCACGTCACCGACCGGCGCCGGGTCGGCCGGCGTCCCGGCGCTGCCGCAACCCGCGGCCAGCAGCGCGACGGCCGCCACGAGTGCGGCCACCTTCCCCCGAGCCATCAGCGGTACTCCCTCAGCCTGTCCCTGATCCCCATCGTGGCGCCGGCGGCGGCGACCACCGCGAGCACCGCGAAGCCGGGCGCGAGCAGCGTCAGCGCACGGTCACCGCCGCGCGTGTCGTCGAGGAACGCCTGCCTGCCGTGCCCGATCGCGGCGACCAGCGCGTCGTCGAGGTTGGCGAACGTCGTGGCCGCGCCGCCCTGCACCGACGAGTCGACCGCGAGCTTCACGGCGTCGGAGTAGGCGCCGTCGACGTCCTTGGCGCGGATCTCCTGGTGCGTGTTCAGCCACCGCTCCGCGCTGTCCGCCGCGCCCTGCACCTCGCGGGCCATGTCGCCGGTGGCGAACCCGCGCGCCTCGTTCAGCAGGCCGGTGACCTGCGGCGCGAGCCTGTTGAAGTCCTGTTCGTACGTTCCGCCGTCCCCGCGCGCGACCAGGGTCAGCATCTCGTTCGCCCTGGCCTGCAGCGCCGCGATGCGGGCGCGGACCAGCACGTCGACCTGGTGGCTGCCGTCCTCGTCACCACTGCTGACCAGGACGCTCTGCACGGTCACCGCGACGCCGCCCCAGAGCAGCGCGAGCGCCGTCGCGGCGGTGGCGATCACGAGCCCGACGTTCAGCACCCGGTTGGTCTTGCGGGTCAGGTGGACCTGGGTCGTGATCAGCGCCGCGAGCAGGGCGAGCACGAGGAACGTGGTGATCCACGGGAAGCTGCTGGCGTCGTCCTGCTCCTCGGCCAGCCGGTCCGTGTCGATGTGGTACAGGTCCTGCGCGGCGGGCAGGATCGTGGTGCGCATCAGGCTGGAGGCCTCGAGCAGGTAGGACGAGCCGACCGGGAAGCCCTGCCGCTTGTTCGCGCGGGCGGTCTCCACCAGGCCGGTGTAGACGGGCAGCTGGCGGGTCAGGATCTCGACCTGCGCCGCGGCCTCGGGCACGCCTGCCGAGTCGGACGCGGCCTTCGCCAGCGCGACGCCGGCGCGCGCGATCGCGGTGTCGTACCGCTGGCGCAGCGACGGCGGTTCGACGCCGATCGCCAGGAACGCGCTCGCCGCGGTCGCGTCGGCGTCCGACAGCGAGCGGTAGACCTCCTGCGAGGCCGCGGCCAGCGGCTCGCGGTGGTCGATGAGGTCGTTGATCGTGTTCTTGCGCTCCTGCAGCGTGATCGTCGCGACCACGCCGGTGACCAGCGCCAGCACGACGAGCCCGACCGCGATCACCGTCAGGCGGCCGGGTGTGGTGCGGGCCGAGCGCGCGATCCCGCGGACCGCGGCGCCGGGCAGCTCGAACAGGCCGGCCAGGCCACCGCGCGGGGCGTTCGGGGGCGCGGCGGGTTCCGGCACTCCACCGCCGGGGCCACCGGGCACGGCAGGCCGCGTCGCGGTAGCAGTCATCGGTTCCACCCCTCGCCCTCGAACCACACCCGCATGAAGGTACCGGACGGCGCGATCTTCCGGACCGAGGTCGCCGGGATTGCGCACACCGGTTCGAAGGGCTGGAAAACGAAGGCAGCCCCCGCCTCACGAAGAGGTGGGGGCTGCCGTTCGAAGTCGAATCAGAGGACGTTGACCCCGGTCGCCTGCGGGCCCTTCTGGCCCTGGCCGATCTCGAACTCAACCCGCTGGTTCTCCTCCAGGGTGCGGAAGCCGCGGCCCTGGATCTCCGAGTAGTGGACGAAGACGTCGCCGCCGCCATCGTCGGGAGTGATGAAGCCGAACCCCTTCTCGGAGTTGAACCACTTCACGGTGCCCTGAGCCATGAAAAAATCTCCATATACTGCAAACAAAACGGCACACCGCTCCGGTGCGCCGGGTCAATGACGGATCGGTTTGCCTCCCCGAGTGGGGAACCACTACGCCCGCCAAATCTTGCGAGCGTGCCTGAACACGAACACAAAATCTTCGAAGACCGACACCAGTAGATCACAGATCCGTCGCGAACGCTAGGTCTTGCGTGACCGCTGGAACAGCGCGGACAGCCGGGTGTCCGGATCGATCACGTCCGGATCGGTCCGCACGTCGATCACGCTCGGCCGCTGGTGCTGCAGCGCCCGCCGCATTGTCGGCTCCAGCTGCTCGGGCGATTCGATCGTGTAACCGGCCGCGCCGAACGAGCGCGCCCAGGCCGCGAAGTCCACCGCTGTGAGCGACACCCCGTCCAGCCGGCCGTGCTTGGCCGCCTGGTGCATGGCGATGTCGGCGTACAGGCCGTTCTGGAACACGACGACGAGGATGGGCGCGCGGTACCGCACCGCGGTCTCCAGCTCCTGGCCGGTCATCATCGCCGCTGAGTCCGAAATCACCGCGACCACCGTGCGCTTCGGGGCGGCCAGCTTCGCGCCGAGTGCGGCGGGCACGGCGTAACCCCGCACGCCGTCCGGCGGCTCGATCTGGGTGTGCGGCTCGGTGAAGCACCAGTACCGGTGCACGAACCGGGCGGTCTTGTCCGAGTCCGCGGCCACCACGGTGTCCTCGGGCGCCACCTTGCGCAGCACCCGCACCACGTCCGCCGGGTGCACCAGCGGGTGGTCCGGGCTGGTCCGCGGCGGCGTCATGTGCGTGTGCGTGGCCGCGTTGGCCGCCGAGCTGCGCCGCGACCTGGCGACGCCGACCGCGACCAGCTGCCGCAGGAACGGGCCGACCTCGCAGTCGATCCGGAACGTCAGGCCGCGCCGGTGCGTGGCGGGCAGGCCGGGGCCGATCACCACGAGGGTCTGCGCGGGCAGCGGGTACCGGTTGTTCTGCGTGGTCACGTCGTCCAGGCGGGTGCCGATGGCCAGCACCACGTCGGCCCGTTCCAGCGCGTCGAGCTGCCCCGGCGGGATGCCCACACCGAGGTGGCCCGCGTAGCGCGCGTGGTTCTCCGGGAAGCAGTCCTGGCGGCGGAACGCGGTGTAGACGGCCAGGCCGAGCTGCTCGGCGGCGGCGATCAGGTCCTTGCGCGCGCTGCGCCCGATACCGCCGGCGATCACCACCGGGTAGCGCGAGTCGGCCAGCAGGGCGGCGACCTCGTGCGCGGACCGCAGCACCGCGCCGGTGTCGTCCGGGCGCTGCTCCGGCTCCGGGATCGTGCCGTCGAACGGTGCGACCCAGAAGTCCGCGGGCACCGCCAGGATCGCCGGCCCCTTGCGCCCCTCGCGCGCGGCGCGGGCCGCCTGCGCGGCGAGCACCGGCACCTGCGCGGCCGTCTCGGCGCGGCCGGTCCACTTCGCGAACGGGCCGAACAACGTCAGCGGATCCAGCTCGGCGAGGCCGTCCTGGATGCCGGGACCGGCCAGCCGGACGCTCGCGCGGTCCTCGACCAACACGACCATCGGCGAACCGTCCTGGTAGGCCGAGCGCACGGCGACCAGGAAGTCCGCGATACCCGGGCCAGGGCCGCCGAGCAGCAGCGCCGGGACCTCCCGCAGCTTGCCCTCGGCCTCCGCCATGAACGCGGCGCCGGTGTCCTGGCGCGCTGTGACCAACGCCATCAGCGGCTCGAACCGGAGGGCGTCGAGCAGTTCCAGGAACGCGTCACCGGCCACGGTGTAGGCACGCCGGATCCCGGCGTCGACCAGCACGCGGACCGTGATCTCGGCGACGGTCCATCCCTCTTGGTACCCGATGGGAAGAGGTTCCCAGCGCGGCGCTACTCCGGTCAAGTGATCTTGAGATTCCCTACGAGTGAACGATCACCCCAGAGTAGAGGCCCTAAGCTTCCGGCCGTGACCTCGTACCCGCACTGGCAGCAGGTTCCCACCCGCTGGAAGGACAACGACGTGTACGGGCACGTCAACAACGTCGTCCACTACGCGCTGATGGACACGGTCATCAACACCTACCTCATCGAGCGCGGCGGGCTCGACATCCACGACGGCGGCGTGATCGGCCTGTGCGTGGAGTCGCACTGCAACTACCACGCCTCGGTCGCGTTCCCCGAGGTGCTGTCGATCGGCCTGCGGGTCGCGCACCTCGGCCGCAGCAGCGTGCGCTACGAGATCGGGATCTTCCGGTCGGACCGGGGCGAACCGGTCGCCGAAGGTCACTTCGTGCACGTGTTCGTGGACCGCGAGACCAGGCGCCCGGTGCCCGTCGAGGGAAAGCTGCGGGAGTCGCTGGAGGCGCTCGCCTGACACGGGCAGGCGCGCTGCGGGCAGCGGCCCGGCGGCCCCAGGCCCGGTGTCCGGTCCGTGGCCATGGCGAAGATCGTCGTGAATATCCGTTCCGGGTTTCCGCGCCAGTTCAACTGGAAGATCACCCGATCCCCCTCGATCGCTACCACTGCCCTGCCCAGGTGCCATGGTCCCTCGCGGACGGCGGCCTGCCGCACCGCCGAACCGGCGGCGTGGAAAGGGTTTCGGGTTCACGGACGGTGAGCCCCGTGGACTTTCCACCACCCGTTTGCCGCGTATTTCCCGGGGTCCGGCCCCTCTGCACAGGTCACGGCGGTATCGGCGGAGCGGCCTCGGTACGGCCATCCGGGTGGACGGGAAACCGGTGGGTGATTTTCCGCTGCCCCAGCTCCTCTCAGCTGGTGGCGCGCGCCACGCGGCTAAGCTGCGACCGGTAATGGCGTTCGACGGTGGGTGAGGACCGGTGATCACTGGGTTCGGCGTGGCCGTCGCGGTGAGCGCGGCGCTGGTCGCCGTGTGGGCCTTCGTCGCCGCCGCGCGGGGCCGGGAGCCGGGGCGCGCGCTGCTGGTGGTGCTCGGGGTGGTCGAGGTCCTGCTCGTCGCGCAGTTGGTCGTCGGGGTCGTGCTGCTGATCGGCGGCGACCGGCCCGGGAGCATGGTCACCTACCTGGCCTACCTCGTGGGGTCGCTGGTGATCCTGCCGGTCGGGGCGGCGTGGGCGCTGGCCGAGCGGAGCCGGTCGAGCACGGTCATCCTGGGCGTCGCGTGCCTGGCGATTCCGGTGATGGTCGAGCGGATCCACCAGATTTGGAGTGCCGGGCATGGCTGAGCCTTCGGAGCAGGGGACGCGGCGCACCACCGCGACGGGGCCGGGCCGGATCCTGGTCGCGGTGTACGCGATCTTCGCGCTGGCCGCGACGTCCCGCGCGGCGGTGCAGATCTCGACGAAGTGGCACGAGGCGCCGCTGGCCTACACGCTGTCCGCGCTGGCCGCGGTGATCTACATCGTGGCGACGGTGGCGCTGGCCCGCCGCGGCGAGGGTTCGTTCCGCCTGGCCGTGGCGGCGATCGGGATCGAGCTGCTCGGCGTGCTGGTGGTCGGGACGCTGAGCGTGTTCGACCAGGAGGCCTTCCCGGACGCCACGGTGTGGTCCGGTTACGGCGAGGGCTACCTCTTCATCCCGCTGGTGCTGCCGGTGATCGGCCTGCTCTGGCTGCGGCGCACGGCTCGCCGCTAGATGGCGTCGGGACCGCGCTCGCCGGTCCGGACGCGGACGACGGTGTCCACGGGGGTCACCCAAACCTTGCCGTCGCCGATCCGCCCGGTCCGGCAAGCCCCGACGACCGCCTCGATCGCGCGTTCCACGAGTTCGTCGTCGAGCAGCACTTCGACGCGGAGCTTCTGCACGAAGTCGACCTGGTACTCGGCGCCGCGGTAGACCTCGCGGTGCCCCTTCTGCCGGCCGTAGCCCTGCACCTCGGTCACGGTCATGCCGAGAACCGCGAGCCGCTCGAGCGCCTGCCGAACGTCGTCGAGAACGAACGGCCGCACGACGGCGGTCAGCAGCTTCACGCGGTGTGCTCCTTCTTCCCGGGCGTGCGGCCACACTAGAAGCTCTCCCGGCGACGGTGAGGGCACCACCCCGGGCCGAAGTGGTGGGCGATGGTCGCTAAGCTGAGCTCACGGGGCGTTAGCTCAATTGGTAGAGCTGCGGACTTTTAATCCGTAGGTTCTGGGTTCGAGCCCCAGGCGCCCCAC
The DNA here is from genome assembly GCF_040614195.1 of Amycolatopsis sp. NPDC006125. Lineage (NCBI taxonomy): Bacteria > Bacillati > Actinomycetota > Actinomycetes > Pseudonocardiales > Pseudonocardiaceae > Amycolatopsis > Amycolatopsis sp. NPDC006125. The sequence continues at coordinate 137,996 of NZ_JBEXTZ010000004.1, read as the reverse complement.
TCTTTCGCCTGGTCAGCCGGGCTGTGGCGGGTTTCCTGTTGATCATGGGGCCGGGATTACTGGCAGTTCCACGAGCCACGGCGGCGACTCACGCACCTCGACTTCGCGATCAGCCTCGAACCTGACCTGGCGTTCGACGACTCCGGTTCGCGACCAGTACGTCCACACACCCTCTTGCGCGCCGTCGAGATATGAGCCGTGCATGCACACTTGCGGACCTTCGTCCCAGTACACCGTGTACGGGCCGTGGAAGGTGCCGTTCGGCCGTACGTACCAAACCTGCCTGAAGCCGCCGAACTGCTTGTCGATCCGGCGAACATCGTGTGCTTTCACCCGGGCATGGTGGCCATGACGCAGGAGGTGCGCAACCATCCTGAGGCTCAGCAGGGAGGATGCGGGGAGAAGCACGAGGGAGAACCGATGCCGAGCTACAAGAAGGTGATCTGGCACCACGACCACCCTGACGAACCGGTTCTCCTCTACAGCGAGACCGGCGACGACGGCTACGAGACGCGCAAGGTCGACCTGTACCGAGACGGCCGCCAGGACTACGCGGATGCGTCGACTTCCAGCGGCACGACGTTTCTGGGCCAGGAGCCGGAACCGCCGCTCGAAGAGATCGCGGCCGATGCGGACTTCACGTTGTTCGTCATCGACGCCGAGGAGTTCGAAGCTGTCTGGCGCAGTGCCCGCCGTTCGCACCGGCCTCAGATGGGCAGCGACTAAGTTCACGGGTGGGTCTTCGAGACCAACGTTCACAAGTCGCTGGAGCACCTGTCGTCGTGCAGGCGATCGAAGAGACGCTTCCGGCAACGGACGCCGAGCGAGCAGACGGGTGGTACGACTACCCACTGGCCGGGCAGCCTCAATTGTCCGTGTCCCTCGCCGCTGATCCTGGTGCCAGCCCGTCTTAGTCCGAGTCGTGGGCGAGATCGAAGAGATCGCGGCCGATGCGGTCTTCGCGCTGTTCGTGAGCGGGGGTCCGCGTGTCAGCCGCTTGCCGCCGCCTCTACCGCGGCGTCAAAATCCCTCGATGAGCCCGGTCCAGTCGCTGATCGACGATCTGCTCCTGATCCTTCGCTCAGGCGACCACGACACCTCCTGGACCCGCTACGAATCCGTCGGCCAACTGATCGCCGAGTTGGAGCGGCTTCGTGCGCGGGGCGATGACGCGGCGGCGGAGGTTCGGCGCTTGTGCCTGCCCACCGGCGTCATCGACGAGATCGCCGTCTCCAGCGGCTGGTCCGCGGCCTGGCTGCGGCTCACCACCGGCAAGCACCGGGACGTCCTCTCCCCGCAGCACGGGTAAACGGCCGTCCTCAAGGGACGGTCGCGAACCTCAGGCACGCAGCGCGGACACCGCCGCCGCGAACATCGTCGCCTTGATCGTGCCCAGCGTGCCCGGGTCCTTGCCGGCCAGGGGGCGCACCCTCGCCACCGCCCGGTCACGCAGCTCGGCCTCGCTCGCGGTGTCGTCCACCAGGCCGAGCTCGCGCGCGTCCGGGCCGCCGAAGCGGGTTCCCGTGGTCATCGACGCGATCGCGGCGGCCGGGGTCAGCTTGGCCTGGATCAACGCCGCCATGCCGGGGGTGAACGGGATGTTGATGTCGGCCTCCGGGAAGCAGAAGAAGCCCCGGTCGGCGCGCATGATCCGGAAGTCGTGCGCCATGGCGAGCATCGCGCCCGCCCCGAACGCGTGGCCGTTCACCGCCGCGATCGTGGGCACCGGCAGCGTCAGCACACGCGCGAGGAGGTCCTGCACGTCGGCCACGTAGCTCTGCGCCTGGTCGCCGTGCGCGGAGAGCCAGTCCAGGTCGAGGCCGTTCGAGTAGAACTTGCCGGTCCCGATCGTCACCAGCGCGGACGCACTCCCAGCGACCGTGTCGAGCGCGGCGTGCACGCCCTTCAACCAGTCCGGCGCGAACCGGTTCTCGTCGGCGCCCAGGTCGAGCACGTACACCGGGTCTTCGAAATGCAGCACGATCATCCCTTCGGTCGAAGTGGCACAGCGAGAACGGCCCGCACGGCGGCGGCGAGCCGGTCCCGGTGGTCGGCGCTGGTGTCCAGCTCGCGCCGGAAGAACGCGGTCGGCAAGTCGACCACGCAGGTCGTCATCACCCCGACCGCCGCCGCGTCCCGCCGGTCCCACATCGCCCGCGACAGCCGGACCAGCAACGCCACCACGCGCTTGTCCAGTGCGAACAGGGCATCGGCGAGTTCGGTCGGCAGGCCGGGGCCGAGCAGCTGATCCTTGTCGACGGTCAGCAGCATCCGCGCCGCGTGCGGGCGCCGCTCGGCGAACACGGCCGGGGCGTCGGCGGCCGCGACCACCGCGTCCTCGGGCGACACGGCGGCGTCGGCGAGTTCCGACTGCAGGTCCAGGAAGTCCGTCGCCGCCCGCAGCCACACCCGGCCGAGCAACGCCGCGATCGAGCCGAACGCGTGGTAGATCGCGCCGTTCGACACGCCGGCGGCGCTCGCCAGGCTGCGCACCGACACCGCGCCGTCCTCCGCGACCAGTCGCTCGGCGGTGTCGAGCAGCCGGTCGAGGTCGTGCACGCGTGGCCGGGGCATGACCGGACAGTAACAGAGCACCTGCTCTAAAACTAGCGGCAGCGGTCACAGCGCGGCTCGGGGCGCCAAGCGCCGGCCTGCGCATCGAGTTCGCGGCGGACCTGCCACCGCGGCTTGAGGTTCCCGGACGCGTCATGCCGCAGCGTGCCGAACACGCGCATTTCCCGCCGCCGCCGTCCGCACCGGGGGCACCGCACGCGCCGGAACACGCGGCGGCTCACCGTGTCGCTCCGGCGCCATCTCGACATGTCGCCCCTTCCCGACCCGGAAGTCGGACGGCTCGGCGGGCCCGTTACCCCACCCGGTAAAAGGTTTGGCCGACAAGGACATGGAGGCTATGCGGGCCAACCGGGCCATGGGCCGCGCGGCCCCGGCGGGTCACCCAATACGGTGACGATCATGACTGCACGCCGACGTACGGTGGGCTCGGGTGAACTCGCGGCCGAGCTGGGCCTGTCCCGGCGGTCGATCAGCCGTTACGCCGAGCGCGGCTGGATCCGGCCGGTGCTCGTCACCCCCGGCGGCCAGTACCGCTGGGACGTCGAGGACGTGCGCAAACAGCTCGACGCGCTACGTGAACGCCGGCCGGGCCGGGAGAGCTCGTCCGGTTAGGACGGTCCGCCCACCGCCGTTGTAAGCGCTTTCCACCGCCGTACCGAGCAGAACCACGCCCGCCGCGCGACGATGATCCCCGGACACGACGCGGGAGGTGCGGATGCCGGAGTGGCTCGAAGCCGGGGTGTGGGGCCTGGTCAGTGGGGCGGCGCTCGTGATCGGCGCCGCGGTGGCGTGGTTCGCGCGCGTACCGTCGCGGGTGGTCGCCTGGATCATGGCCTTCGGGGCCGGGGTGCTGATCTCGGCGCTCGCCTTCGACCTGGTGGACGAGGCCGAACGCACCGGCGGCCTGCTCCCGACGGCGTTCGGGTTCCTCGGCGGAGCCGTGGCGTACGTGCTGGCGAACGTCGCGCTGGCCCGGCGCGGGGCGCGGCACCGGAAGCGGTCGCACGGCCGGCAGCCCTCGGAGGACGAGGTGCGGGGCAGCGGCAGCGCGATCGCCATCGGGGCGCTGCTGGACGGGGTGCCGGAGTCGGTCGTGCTGGGGCTGTCGCTGCTCGGCGGTGGCGGGATCGGCGTGTCCGTGCTGGCCGCGGTGTTCATCTCGAACGTGCCGGAGGGGTTGTCGAGCGCGGCCGGCATGAAGCAGGCGGGCCGGAGCGCGCGGTACGTGTTCGGGGTGTGGGGCGGCATCGCGCTGGCCAGTGGCGCCGCCGCGCTGCTGGGGAACCTGCTCCTCGGCGGCGCGGCGCCGGAGACGATCGCGGTGATCACGGCGGTGGCGGCAGGCGCGATCCTGGCGATGATCGCGGACACGATGGTGCCGGAGGCGTTCGAGGAGGCGCAGCTGGTGACGGGCCTGATCACGGCGGCCGGGTTCCTGACGGCCTTCGCCCTGGAACGGGCGGCCTGATCGCGCCAGGATCGGATCATGACCGAGGCCTGGACCCGCGGCGGCTACTACGTGCAGACCAGCGCGGACGTGGAAACCGCGACCCGCATCGCGCGAGCCGTGCTCGGTCACGAGCCCGAAGTGCGCCGGACGAACCTGCGCGTCGGTTTTCTGCAGGCCGATGCCGACCAGAACCTGCTCGCGCCGGTCTGGTTCACCTGCCGCGCGGAGGTGGACCTCGGCTACCAGCGCCGGGAAGCCAGGAAGATCACCTGGGCACTGCGACGGCGCCTGCACCACGCCCGCCGGCGCTACTCCGCCCCGCTCCGGTTCCGGGTGTGACTGCGGCCCTCGCCACACCGGAGAAGTGTTAGCAGCGGCCGCTGTAGCCATCGACACAAGGACAGCTCGCTGACCCGCCGGTAGCGTGGTGACGCGCCTGGGCGAGTGCCCAGAAAAGCAGGTCTTGGCCCCGACCGGCCCAGGCCTCAAGCACGTCCCACCGCCGGGACCCGTTCAGGACTACCCCGGCTCCTTCGGAAGGAAACACCCTTGCGGCGAGAAATGCCGCCGATGATCCGCGCGCTCGGAAACCACAACTACCGCCTGTGGGCGACCGCCGACTTCGTCTCGGTGACCGGTACGTGGATGCAGGTACTCGGCCTCAACTGGGTCGTCATGGCCCGCACCGGCTCGGCCACCTCGGTCGGCCTGTCGGTCCTCCTCTCGACCCTCCCGGCGCTGCTCATCGGCCCCTGGGCGGGCGCGATCGCCGACCGGTTCCCGCCCCGGCGGATCATCCTCGCCGGCCAGACCACCCACCTGGTCATCGCGCTGCTGCTGGCGTTCATGGTCTGGCAGGACATGCCGCTGGCCACCATCTACGGCCTCACCGCCATCGCCGGCATGGTCGGCGCCTTCGAATCCCCCGCGCTGGGCCGGTTCGCGGGCCAGGTCGTCCCCCGCCACGACCTCGGCAACGCGCTCGCCCTCGGCAGCATCATCAACTCCGCCGGGCGCGTGCTCGGCATGAGCCTGGCCGGCGTGCTCGCCGCCGCGGTCGGGGACGCGCTCCTGTTCGTGCTCAACGCGGCCAGCTTCGTCGCCGTCATCGTCACCGTCCTGGTGATCCGCACGGCCGAACTGCAGCCGCTCGCCGTCGCCAGGGCCGAACGCGCCGGGGTCCGCGCCGGCGTGGCCTACGTGCGCCGCAGCCACGTGCTGATCGTCCTGTTCACGCTCGGTTTCGTGCTGTCCGGCCTCGGCCGCAACTACCAGGTCACCATGGCCGCCATGGCCCAAGGGCCGCTGAACTCGGGCGCCGCGGGCTACGGGCTGCTGTCGTCCGTGTTCGCCGTCGGCACGGTGATCGGCGGGATCATCGCGGCCCGCGTGCGGGAGCTCACCGTCCCGCTCCTGCTCGGCGCCGCCGCGGTCACGAGCTTCCTGCAGACCGTCAGCGGTTTCCTGCCCGGCATGCTCGGCTTCGGCGCGGTGATCCTGCCGATCGCGGCAGGCGCGGTCCTCATCGACACCGCGAAGAGCACCCGGCTGCAGCTCGACTCGGCCGAGGACATGCGTGGCCGCGTGCTCTCGATCGACGGCGCGATCGCCGCGGCTGCGGGCGCGACCGGCGCCCCGCTGCTCGGCTGGATGTGCGAGCGGCTCGGCGCGAGCGAGGCCCTGCTGGTCGCGGGTGTGGTCACCCTCGCCGCCACCGGTGTGGCGACGCTCGCGCTGCAGCGGGCGCGCCGCCGGGTCGTCGAACCCGTGCTCGCCGCCTCAGCGGCGTGACCCGGTCAGCTCGTCGGGGCTGACGATCGCCGGGGAGCCCTGCAACGGCCGGCCCGCCGACTCCCGCGTCAGGTGGATGCAGATCGCGCCGACGACACCGGCCGCGATCAGGTAGTACGCGGGCCAGTTCAGGTCGCCGGTGCCGGCCACCAGGGCTCCCATCACGGTCGACGTGGTGCCGCCGAACAGCGACACCGAGATGTTGAACGCGATCGACAGCGCCCCGGCGCGGATGTGCGTCGGGAACATCGCGGGCAGCGTCGCGGGCAGCGTGCTGGAGAAGCACACCAGCGTCAGGCCCATCACGGCCAGCCCGGCGAACGTCGCGACGTCCCCGCCGACGCGGAGCAGCAGCACGGCGGGCAACGACAACACGACCAGCCCGAGACAGCCCGCCATCACGATCCGGCGGCGCCCGAACCGGTCCGACAGCCGCCCGAGGAACGTGACCACCACCATCAGCAGCACGAGCACCACGATCTGCAGCACCTGCGCCGCGGTCTCCCCGACCCCGTCCTCGCCGTGGCCGGGAAGCGTGTCGGTCAGGTAGGTCGGCATGTAGCTGGTGAGCATGTAGTTCGTCACGTTCCAGGCGAGCACCAGCCCGGCGCACAGCAGCATCGCGGGCCAGTATCGGCTGAAGATCGTGCGGAACTCCTGCCCGGCCGACCCGCGCTGCTTCCCCTCGCCGGAGACGTAGTTCGCGAACGCCGGGGTCTCCTCCAGCCGCAGCCGCAGGTAGAGGCCGACCAGGCCGATCGGCAGCGCGATCAGGAACGGGATCCGCCAGCCCCAGCTCAGCAGCTGGTCCTCGGTGAGCACCGCGGTCAGCACGGTCGCGATCGTCGCGCCGAACGCGTACCCGGTCAGGGTGCCGAATTCGAGCCAGCTGCCCAGGAACCCGCGGCGGCGGTCCGGCGCGTACTCGGCGATGAACGTCATGGCGCTGCCGTACTCGCCGCCCGTCGAGACGCCCTGGAGCAGCCGGGCGAACAGCACCAGCAGCGGGGCGGCGATGCCGATCGCCTCGTACCCGGGCACCACGCCGATCGCGAACGTGCCCAGCGCCATCAGCACGACGGTCAGCGACAGCACGCGCTTGCGGCCGATGCGGTCGGACAGCGGCCCGAAGAACAACCCGCCGAACGGCCGGATCAGGAACGACACCGCGAACAAGCCGAAGGTGGCGATCGTCGCGACCGGACCGGACAGGTCGGTGAAGAAGACCTTGCTGATCGTCGTGGTGAGGTAGCCGTAGACGCCGAAGTCGTACCACTCGGTGATGTTGCCGATCGCCGCCGCGCCGACCGCCCGCTTGACCACCGCCGGATCAGCGACGCTCACGTTTTGGTCTGGCACCGTCGCCGCGTACCCGTGGTCTGGACCGGGAAAACCACCCGGTCCAGGGGATCCGCGATGAGCCGCACCACACGCGAAGCGGCCGTACCCCGAGCGGTCGAACCCATCGCCACCCGGATTGACCTGCGCTGATCCGGGTATCCGCCGGTGCAGACCAGTCGACGGCGACCCAGGGGCGGCCCATGTTGAGCCGGAACGAGCAACAGCAGCTCAGGGCGATCGAGCAGTGGTTCGAGATCAGCGATCCCGAGCTGACCAGAGCGCTGCGCGAGGGCCGGTTCCACCACCTCGGCCGGTTCCGCAGGCTGGGGTGCCTGGCGTTGATGACGTTCGGCGCGCTCCTGATCGGGCTGGGCGCGGTGACCGCGAACGTGTTCCTGTTGTTCGTCGGCATCCTCGCCCTGACCACGGGCGTGTGCCTGCGGATCGGCGCGCTGCGGCCGTGACGGCGGGGCGGACGCCCGCCCCGCCGCCCGCTGGTCAGGCGAGCATCGCCTGCATTTCGGCGATCTCCGCCTGCTGGCTGTCAATGATCCGCTGGGCCAGTGCCTTCGCGTCGGCGTTCGAGCCCGCCGCCAGCTCGGTCCGCGCCATCTCGATCGCGCCCTGGTGGTGCTCGATCATCATCCGCAGGAACTGCCGGTCGAACTCGGCGCCGGTGGCGTGCTCGAGCGCGGCCATGTCGTCGTGGCCCATCTCGCCCGGCATCGAGTGGTCCATCGGCGTGGCCGGCGCGCCCCACTGGGTGAGCCAGCCGCGCATCTGCTGGATCTCCGGGTCCTGCGCCCGCTGGATGCGGGCGGCGAGGTCGAGCACGCGCTGGTCGGTGCTGCGGCCGGGCGCCAGCTCCGCCATCGCGAGCGCACCTTCGTGGTGCGGGATCATCATCCGGGCGAAGTCGACGTCGGCCTGGTTGTGACCGGCCTGCTGCTCGGCCGCGGTCGTGGTGGTGCCGTGGGACTCGTGCGGCTGGGTCCCGCAACCGGCCAGGAGGATGGCGGCCAGCAGCAGGCCGCCCATGGTCTTGCGCATGGGAAAGGAAACCTCTCATGTGTTTGCTACTGCGAATTCGGCGGACGAGCGCCGATCACAGCCGCAGCACGCAGAGGCCGGCGAGCACCGCGCGACCGGACGGCCGGTCCGGCGCCCGCGAGCGGGGACGGCCGGCGGGGCGACGGGCGAGCGGCGGGTTCCGCACCGCGCGCAGCAAGGTCCACAGGCCGAGCAGCACACCGGCCAGCAGCACGGCGAGGCACAGGTGCAGCACGTCGTGCGTCATGCCATGGCCGTGGTCGCCGCCGGGTTGCCCGGCGTGGGCGACCACGGTCACGACCGCGCTCTCCGGGTGGTCCGCTCCGGCGATGTGGTGCATGCCGACCAGGCCGAACGCGAGCAGGCACAGCAGCACCGCTCGTCGCCAGCCGGTCACCGTCACGCGATCAGGATATGCCGAGCGGTGGATCGGGCGGCGGCATCGGGGGCTCCGGCGGGGTCGGCGGCACCGGCGGTTCGGGCGGTGGCGGCGGCACCGGATCGGGACCCGGCCCGGGCGGGATGGGCTCGGGACCGGGAGGCACGGGATGCACCATGGCGTCCTCCCTGGGTCGTTGTCGACATGCCCGGTATACCCGGTTCCGGATCGCGGCGCACGTCGTCGATCTGCGCCTAGACTGGTCACATGCGGCGGCACCGGCCGGTAGTCGAAGTGCCCGACGTCGTTGGCCTCGGCGCGGACGACGCGTGCTCGATCGTGCGCCGCGCCGGGCTGGTCCCCGCCGGGCCCGAGGGCATGCCCGCGCCCGAGGAGGGCGTGGTCGTCGCGCAGGCGCCCATCGGCACGGCAGGCGCCGAGCAGGGCGCCACGGTCGTCCTGATCACCCAGCACGGCCGTCGCCCGTCGGACGACCCGATCACGCCGCCGCCCACCGAAGAGGCCGACACCCTCCAGCCTGCCTGATCGGGCAGCCGCCCCTTCCCGGCCGTCCCGCGACCGGACAACGCCTGTCAGCACTTCACCTGATGAGCCTATTGTCCGTTACCGCGCGCGCCACTCACATTGGTATAGACCATCCACTCGATCGGATGAAAGGGTCTGCCGATGCTGAGTCGCCGGAGCTTCCTCCTCGCCGCGAGTGCCGGAGCGGTGGCGCTCTCCGTCAGACCGGCGAGCGCGGCCACCGCGCTGCCCCTGACGATCGTCAACGACAGCGGCGAGTTCGCGAACACCTCGATCTGGTGCTACCTGGTCGGCACCGACAGCGCGGGCAACCAGTTCCGGGTCCGCGCGGACGGGTCCATCGCGCCGGTTTCGTTGTCCGACAACGGTTCCGACGGGTTCACCGACTACGCGATCCCGCTGAACGCCGGCGGCGCCACCACGATCAACGTGCCGCCGATGTCCGGGCGCCTGTACTTCGCGCTGGGGCAGAAGCTCAAGTTCAAGGCCGTCACCGACGGCGCCGGCCGCCCGGCGCTGCAGTACCCGGCGGGGTGGGTGGCGAGCGACCCGAACTACCGGATCCTGCACGACTTCGTCGAGTTCACGCTCGACGACCTGGGCATGCACTGCAACACCACCATGGTCGACCAGTTCAGCGTGCCGCTGTCGATCCAGCTCACCGGCGCCGCGTCGCAGAGCACCGGGACGCTCAAGGCGGGCGGCCGGGCGCAGATCTTCGACCAGATCCGGGCGCAGCCGGACTTCGCGAACCTGGTGGTGGACGACCTGCGGGTGATCGCGCCCGGTCACGGCCTGGACGCCGGCCGGTTCTCCGCCACCTACTTCGACAGCTACACCGACGCGGTGTGGGCCAAGTACGCGGGCACGGACCTGCGGCTGGACACCGGATCCGCGGTCTTCACCGGGCGCGTCGGGTCCGACGGCAACCTCGTCGTCCGGGACGGCTCCGGCCGCACCGCGTCGCCGATCCGGCGACCGTCCACACGGGACATCCTGTTCTGCGACGGCGCGCTGGCCGCGCCGAACGACGGGCTCACCGGCCCGGTCGCGGCACTGCTCGGCGCCGCGCTGAACCGCTCGACGCTGCTGGACAACCCGAACCAGCCGGTCTCCGACCCCGGCGCGTTCTACCGCGCGGCGGTGACCAACCACTACGCCCGGATCATGCACACCGCCACCGCGGACGGGCGGGCGTACGGCTTCGCGTTCGACGACGTCGGCGGGTTCGCCTCCTACATCGAAGACCCCGCCCCGCGGTCCTGCACCGTCACCCTCACCCCGTTCTAGGAAAGGCTCGCACATGAAACGACTGATCGTGCTCGTGCTCGCCGGACTCCTCGTCGCGCTCGGCTGGACGCCCGCGCAGGCCGCGTTGCCGTCCAAGCAGCTCACCGGCTACTGGCAGAACTTCGTGAACTCGGCGCAGCCGCTGAAGCTGTCGCAGGTGCCCGACGCCTACGACGTCATCGTGCTCGCCTTCGCCAACGCCGACCCCGCCACGCCCGGCGCGGTGACCTTCGGCGTGGACCCGGACCTGTCGAACGCGCTCGGCGGCTACTCCGACGCCGACCTGAAGGCCGACATCGCCGCCAAGAAGGCGGCGGGCAAGTCGATCGTGCTGTCGATCGGCGGCGAGCGGGGCAACATCGACCTGAGCAGCGCCGACCGGGTGAGCGCTTTCGTCGACTCGTTCACCCGCGTCGCGACCGAGTTCGGCGTCCAGGGCATCGACATCGACCTGGAGGGCACCTTCGACGCGGCGAACACCGCGAGCGCGGTGACCCAGGTGCACGACCGCATGGGCGACGGCTTCCTGGTCACGATGGCGCCGCAGACGCTCGACGTGCAGCCCGGCGGCCGGTACCTGACGCTGATCGAGAGCGTGAAACCGCTGATCACCGTCGTGCACACGCAGTACTACAACTCCGGCTCGATGCTCGGGTGCGACGGACGGGTGGTGTCGCAGGGCAGTGTCGACTTCATCACCGCGCAGGCCTGCCACCTGCTGCAGGTGCTGCGGCCGGACCAGGTCGCGATCGGGTTGCCGGCGACCGCGCAGGCGGCGGGCAGCGGGTACGTGGCGCCCTCGGTGGTGAACGCGGCGCTCGACTGCCTGGCGACGCGGACCGGCTGCGGGTCCTACGTGCCGTCGACCGCGTGGCCCGGTATCAGCGGCGTGATGACGTGGTCGGTCAACTGGGACGCCTCGTCGGGCTGGGCGTTCTCCACACCGGTGCGGGCGCACCTGGACGCGCTCGGCTGACTGTCCGTACTGGACACTGTCCCCGTGTCACTCGTCAGGGTGACACGGGGAACTTTTTGCGTGGGTTATTCCCAACCTTTGACACTGCTTTGACACCCCTCGGCGCCGCGCGGAACCATTCCGTTCCGCCCAATTCCCGGGCACAGATTCAGGGAACGGAACATGGAGAAGGCATGCGCCTGAAATCGCCGTCATGGCGAAAAATACTGACGGGCACGGCGGCCGTCGCACTCGCCGCCGGCGCCGTGACCTACACGGGCACGAGCAGCGCCTACGCCGACGTGCAGGTGGTCACCGATTCGAAGACCGGGGCCGACGGAAAGCAGTACTGGGTGGAGAACCACCTGGTCGGCGGCGACGTCAATAAAATTCGCAGTGAAAACAATGGGCAGCGTAAGGAATGGCTGCTCGTGTGGGCGGGCGACGAGAACATCGCGGACACCGTCGTCAAGGACGTCAAGAACCTGCCCGGCACCATCAGCGGCGGGCTCAACAAGGCGAAGAACGCGCTGCCCGGGCCGGACTTCCTCGCCGTCATCGACGCGACCGAGGGCTCCCCGACGTACGGCAAGGTCGTCAACACCGCCACCGTCGGCCCGCTGGTCGAGAACGAGCCGCACCACATGCAGTACGTGTGGCACAAGGGCGACACGATCTACGCCGGCGCGTTGTTCGCGGCCGCGACCTACGCGTTCGACGTGAGCGCGTTGCCGCAGCTCAAGCTCAAGGGCGTCAGCCTGCCGACGCAGACCCTCGGCGGGTCGGTCCCGGACGCCTACTGGGTGCTCAAGGACGGGACGGCCTACGGCACCTACATGGGTGGCCCGGTCGCGCCCGGCCCGTACACCTACGCCAACGGCCAGACCGTGATCAGCAACGGCTTCGCGGGCAGCCCCGGCGAGGTCGTGCGGTTCGACCAGAACGCGCAGGTCCTGTCGCAGACCTCGGCCGCCACGCCGCAGGGCGACAACGCGAAGCTGTGCGAGAACCTGCCGACGCTGGGCCAGCCGACCTGCGCCAACCCGCACGGCATCCAGGCCCGCGAGGACCTGAACACGCTGGTGACCAGCGACTACGCCGAGCCGCGGAACATCATCCTCGACCCGGTCAAGCAGCCGTCCCCGTACCTGCGCCGCCCGACGGTCCGGACCTGGGACATCTCCGACCGCAACAACCCGAAGCTCAAGGCCGTGTCCTACCTGCCGGACGGCCCACGCGCCGGGGACTACGACCCGCTCTACGCGGAGAGCCGCGCGGTCATGGAGACCACGGTGACCAACCTGCCCGGCCACAGGGGCGCCTTCGCCCAGACCATGCAGGGCGGCGCGGTGTTCTACACGCCGGACATCACCAAGGCCGAGCCCCACTGGTACCAGGTGTGGGACGACGGCGCGGCGAACCGGGCGCTGGGCAACAACGACAGCATCGGCGCCAGCTCCAACGGCGGCTGGATCCAGACCAGCCCGGACGACCGGTTCCTCTACCGCGCCATCCAGGGGCGGCAGAAGGGCACCCTCGGGCCGGACGACCCCGGCACCACCGGTGGCGTCTACATCCTGAACATCGAGAATTTGCTCGCGCAGGGTCCGGACTGGGCGGGTCCCGGCATCCAGACCAAGGAGCAGGCGCGCAGCGGCGCGGACAACGGGGTGCTGCCCACGCTCGCCGGCGCGGCGCCGATCAACCCGGGCACGCCGGGGGCGGGCCCGCACTGGGGCGCGTACGACAACTTCGAGCTGGGCGAGGACGGCTTCTACCACGAGGTCACCTCGCCGGACCGGCTCGCGGTGTCGAACTACTTCGTCGCCCGGTCCGGGTTGGACGGTGACCACAAGGTCAACATCGTGAAGCTGTCGCCGGACGGCAAGGCCACGGTGGACCAGGACTTCCGCGACGAGTTCACCGGCCAGGTGGGCATCAACTTCAACCGGAAGTCGTGGCCGCACGGCGATTTCGGCAACGCGAAGCCCCACTCGGAACTGTTCGTCGTCGCTGACGCGGACGTGAAGTAAGCGCTCCCCGTGCGGGGCCGTCCCCGGCCCCGCACGGACGGTGCGCGGAAGAGGTAACTCATGGACCACGGGTCCCATCCGGTCACCGGCTCCGCCGGGCTGGATCTGGCCGCGCTGATCGTGCGGCTGGTGCTGCTGCCCGCCACGGCCTTCGTCGCGGGGATCGGGCTGCTGCGGCCGCAGGTGGAGACGCTGCCCCGCCGGTTGTGGCAGGTCACCGCCGTGCTGGGCGGTCTGTCGGCAGTGCTGGCCGTGGTGTCGGCGGTGGCCTTCGACGTCAACGTCGTCGGCGCGGTCGTGCACGCGCTGCTGGTGCTGGCCGTACCGGTGCTGACCACGCGACGGCCGCCGGTGGGCCGCTGGGTGGCCACGGCGCTGCTGGTGTTGCTGGTGCTGGAGACCGCGCTCGGCCGGTCCGGGGTGGAGTTCGCGATCGACACGGTCTACGTCGGGGCGACGGCCGCCTGGTTCGGGCTGGCGTCGCTGGCGCTGGCGCGTGCGGAGACGTCCCGGCTCGGTCCGCTGTCCTGGACACTCGGCGGTGTGCTGGCGCTGGCGGGCGCCGTGCAGCTGGTCCTGTCCGGGGTGGCGTTCGACCGGCGGCTGTACGAGACCGGGTTCGGGATCGCGTTGCTGGCCGCGTTCGTGCTGCCGATCGTGGCGGCCGTGTTGTGGCGGCGGGTCGCGGTCGTCGGCGTCGCGGCCGCGTTCGTGGCGTGGAGCGCGTTCGTCGCCCTGCCGGAGCCGGCCGAGCTGCCGGTGCCCGGGGTGCCGTTGCTCGCCGACGCGGGTGGCACGCCGGTGCTGGTGAGCCCGCAGCGGCCCGGGCGGAACCTCGTCCACCTGCCCACGGCCGGGTCGGTCGCGGTCGGGGACGGGCCGGCCGTCCAGGCGGTCGCGCGGCCGGGGGCCTCCGGGTTCTGGGCCGAGGTCGACCTGCCCGCGGGGCGCAGCTCGGTTGTGGTGTCCGGCCGGACCATCGAGGTGGACACCGGTTCGGCGAGCGGGGTCGCGACGGCGTCCGGCCCGGACGGACCGGAGTGCGCGACGACCGCGCTGGGCGGTCTGGTCGCCGGGCGGAAGGACGTGCTGACGAGCTGCCCGGCGGACGCACTGTCCGAAGCGGACGCGGACGCGCTGCGCAAGCTCGTCGGTTTCCTGGCCGCCCGCGGGACCGGCTCGATCACGGTCGTCGGCGATTCGTCGGCGCGGGGCACGGAGGCGGCCCGGGTGGTCCAGGACGCGGCTGCGGCTGGTGGTGTCGCCGTGCGGCCGGACGGTGCGGCGCTGGTGGTGGTGTCCGGGTGGGCGCAGGCGGCGTCGGCGCTGGACGGTGCGGCCGCGGCGCAGCGGGAGCGGCCGGCGTACCCGTACGGGCTGTACGTCGCGCCGTGGTTGCTGACCGGGCCGCTGGTGAACACGGTGGCCAGCTCGACGGTGCCGCTGCGGTTCGACCCGCGCGAGCAGGCGGCGGTCAGTTACGCCGTGGCGCTGGACAACGCGTTCCCTGGCGAGGCGGCGACGGTGACCGGGTTCCGGCAGTGGCTCGGCCCGGAGCAGCCCGAACCGCCGCGGGTGCAGCTGTTCGCGGCGGCGCAGGTCAACGCGATGCCGATGGCGCCGGGACAGCCGCACGCGCCGGGCATGGACGTGCCGGGTGAGGGTGCCGGGTTCTTCGTTCCACAGGGGACGGTCGTGCCGATCAGTTTTCCGCTCGGTTGAGACGGGCGGAGCAGAAAGGAGAGTGCAAGTGCGCAGGAGTGTGGCGAGGGTGCTGGCGGGCGGCGTGATCGCAGCCGCGGCGCTGGGGCTCGGCGGCGGCGTCGCGAGCGCCGACGAGGTGCCGATCTGGCTCGTCCCGGGAGCCGACGCGGGCCCCCTGCTCGACCCGACGATCGGGGCGCCGACCACGGTGCTGGCCCCGGTCTACGGCCTGCTGACCGAACTGGCGGGCTGAGCGGGACCAGGAGGAGCCCCGCGCCAGGTGGGTGGCGCGGGGCTCTTTCGTGTGCGGGCCCGGCGCCGCCGCAGCCCGGCGGCAGGCGGCGGTCCATGACCCCGCGCCAGGCAGTGCCAGCGGTCCAAACAGAAAGAGCCCCGCGCCAGGTGGGTGGCGCGGGGCTCCTCCGTGTTCAACCTCAGCCGAAGCTCGGCAGCAGCTTGCCCGGCGCCGCGTTGATCGAGCGGACCAGGCCGATCACCGGCACGCCCAGCGGCGCGAAGGTGTAGGCGTTGTCGAGGTTGGTCGTGTCCGGCTCGTCCACCACGGCCACGTCGCCCGGCGCGGGAGCGGCCAGCGCGGGTGCCGCGGCGCCGAGCACGGCCGCCCCGGCGAGGGCGCTCGCGACGAGGCCCCGGATCACGGTCTTCTTCATGTTCCCACCTTTCTCTGTCGGGGATTTTCCTTCCCCGCAACGAAGAATGGCAGGACAACCCGGCGGTTGTCCTGCCATTCCAGGGCTTGGGAACGTCAGCAGATCGAGTCGGCCGGCTTCGGGTTGGCGAGCCCGAACAGCGGCCGCAGCTTCAGGCCGATCCACGTGCCGCCCAGCGCGAAGATGCCCCACAGCCAGCCGTGCAGGCTGCCGGTGGAGATTCCGGCCAGGTAGGCGCCGATGTTGCAGCCGCCGGCGAGCCGGGCGCCGATGCCCATCAGGATTCCACCGAGGACGGACGCGATCGCCGTGCGCCACGGGATCTCCGAGTGGATCTTCCAGGTTCCCGCGGCCGCGGCGGCGACGGCGGCGCCCAGGATGATGCCGATGTCGGTGAGGCTGGTCTTGTCCGTCCAGATCGGACTCGCCAGCGACTTGGCGTTGCTCGTGGTCTGCCAGAACTCCCAGGTTTCCGGGTGCAGGCCGATCAGCTGCAGGAACTTCGCGCCCCACAGGGCGAAGGCGAACGTGACGCCCCAGGTGCCACCCGAGACGAGCACGACCGCGGCGGCGAGCACGGCCAGCACGACCGCGCCGACGAGCAGCGGCCACGACCCGCGGAACACGCGGGCGAAGCCCTTCGCGGTGGGCGGAACGCCGACCGGCGGCGGGTTGCGGCGCGCCTGGACCACCCGCGTCGCGACGACGACCAGCCCGAGCACCGCGATGGTGATGGCCCACGAGCCGAACCAGCCGACGTGGTCGGCGAGCAGCACGCCGGACACCTGCGGCCAGCCGTCGAAGAGCGGGAACGCCCAGGTGTAGAGGACCGATCCGGCGATGAACCCGCCCAGCGTGAGCACGATCGACGACTGCCCGGACCCGACCGCGAATAGCGTGCCGGACGCGCACGCGCCCCCGAGCTGCATGCCGACGGCGAACAACGCGGCGCCGACGAACAACGCGAGCCCGATCGGTCCCGCGGTGGCCTTCGGCGTGGTGCCGAACAGGCCGGTGCCGGTGCCGATGAGCAGGGCGATCAGGGTCGCGGCGGTGCCGAGCAGCAGGGCGTGGGCACGCAGGCCCTCACCGTTGCCGACCGCGATGAGCTGCCGCCACGCGGAGGTGAAGCCGAAGCGCGAGTGGTACAGCGCGAGGCCGAGGAACAGCCCTATGACCAGCAGCGCGCCGAACTTGCCGCCGTAGGTGGCCCAGACGTACCAGCTCAGCGCGACGGACCCGGCGGCCGAGATCGCGAGCGGCACCCAGCGGACGGGCGCCTCCGGCTCCGGAATCGGCGCGGCGCACGAGGTGGGCGAGCGCAGCAGGAAGTTGCCGGCCGGGGGCCGGTCGGTGACAGCGGACACAGAGCACTCCAAAACGGGCCATGGGGGTCAACCACGGACAACGTTAAGACTCCGTGAACCATTCGCCCAGGTCATCCCAGAGTGCGGTACGCCATGGGCTTATCCGGTCACATCTGCGGTTGGCCGCACAACTTCAGAGGAGTTCTCGCCCACTGCGGTCCCCGAGTTCGACTGGTCAAACCGCCCTGGGGGCTGCCGAGAGCGTGGCGCACCGTCGGCAGCCCGTCCTCGACAGTCACATCGGCTGCTTCGCCGAGGCGAGCCCCTTCGGCGCGGAGGCGATCGCCCGGTGGATCGCGTCCGCCAGTGCCAGCGCGGCCTCCTCGGTCAGCTCCACCGGCACCCGCGCCGACGGCCCCTCCGCCGGGTTGAGGAAGTCGATGTTCACCGTGTGCGCGTACTGCGCGTGCGTCGGGTGGTCGACGTACACCGAGGCGTGCGTCAGCGGGATCCACCCCCGCGCCGACTTGCCGCTGCCGTCGATCTCGATCTGCTCGGTCAGGTAGGTGCACATGTCGTCTCTCCTCAAACCAGGTGCTCGCCGAAGAAGTCGAAGACCCGCCGCCACCCGTCGACCGCGGCCTCCGGGCGGTAGCTGGGCCGGTCGACGGCGAAGAACGCGTGCCCCGCGCCTTCGTAGGTGTGGAACTCGTGTGGTTTGCCCAGCCGGTCGAGCTCGGCGGACAGCGTCGCGACCTCCTCGGGCGAGGGGAACTTGTCCTCGGCGCCGAACAGCCCGAGCAGCGGACACGACAGCTGCGGCGCGAGCCCCAGCAGCGGCTTCATCCCGGCCATCTGCGGCGGCGGGTCGTTGACGACGAACGCGCCGTAGCAGTCGACCGCGGCGTCGATCCGGATGCTGCACGCGGTCAGGAACGTCTGCCGCCCGCCGGAGCAGTAGCCGATCACGCCGATCTTGCCGTTGGCGCCGTCCAGCCCCTTCAGGTGGTTCGCCGCGCCCTCGACGTCCCCGACGAGCCGCTCGTCCGGGACGCCGCCCTGGGCGCGGGCGGTCGCGGCGGCGTCGTCGGGGTCCGCGCCCGGCGCCTCGCGCCAGTAGAGGTTGGGGCAGATCGCGTGGTAGCCGTGGACGGCGAAGCGCCGCACGATCTCCTTGGTCGCCTCGTCGTAGCCGGGCATGTGGTGGATCACCACCACCCCGCCGCGTGGCGCCGGGTCCAGTGGCGTGGCCAGGTAGGCCTCGATCTCGTCGCCACCGTGCCCGGTGATCCTGACGGTCTCGGCCCGCATCGCATCGGTCATGGCGTCAGCCTGGCACGGCGCGAGGTCCTCGTCACACCGCCAAAAACGCCTGCACAGCGGCAAATCCGGCATACGCGCCACCGATCCCGGCCGCGACGCTGACCACGATGTTCATCGCCGCGTAGAAGTACGCCTTCTGCTCGACCAGCCGCAACGTCTCGTAGCTGAACGTGCTGTAGGTGGTCAGCGCGCCGCAGAAACCGGTGCCGAGCAGCGCGAGCAGCGGGGCGGGCAACGCGGTGCCGGCGCCGGTGAGGCCGCCGAGCACCAGGCATCCGGCCAGGTTGACCAGCAGCGTGCCCCACGGGAACGGGCCGTCGTGCCGGGACCGCACAGCGCGGTCGGTGAGGTAGCGCAGGGGCGCGCCGACCAGCGCGCCGGCGACGACGAGGACGGCCGTCATCGGCCTGCCAGCCGGCGCGTGACGGCGACCCCGGTGAGGACCGCGAGCCCAGCCGCGAGGAGCGTGCCGCCGAGGTAGGCGAGCGCGACGCCCGCCGAGCCGGGCTTCAGCAGCCCGTGGATCTCCACGGCGTAGGTGGAAAACGTGGTGAACCCGCCGAGGACGCCGACCCCGAGGAAGGGCCGGACCAGGGGATGCGCCACGCGGACCTCGGTGACCAGCACCATCAGGACGCCGATCAGCAGGCAGCCGCTGACGTTGATGGCGAACGTGGTCCAGGGGAAGTGGCCCGGGGCCGTGGGCCAGGTGGTGGCCAGTTCGTATCTGGCCAGCGCACCGATCCCACCGCCGACCGCCACGGCCGCCACGACGGGGGCCTGCGATCGGCGAGTGGTGGTGGCCGTGCCGGGATCACCGCTCACAGCCACCACCGTAACGTCTCACTCGGCCTGCTTCGGCTCCTCGACCAGGTCCTCGAGCAGGCGGTCGAAGTCGAACTCCTCGCGCAGCGCCTCGAAGATCGGCGTGTCACCGATGACGCGCTCGTCGGTCTTGCTCATCAACAGCACCTTCTCCCTCGCCCGCGTGTGCACTCCCACACGGTTCGTTCTCGCAGGATCGGACGCTCTCCCCTCGCCCTTTGGTTCCCGCGATCGGGTTAACGGGAGGTAATATTACCTACTCACCGTGAGGGCGCACGGAACGACAGCCAAAGCACAGCGCAGATCACATCGTGACAAGGACCCGTCGGCGAGCGATACTGGTCGGTAGAGGCGGTGCAGGCGATGGCACTCCACGGTGAAGAACAGCGACGGCTCTCGGAGATCGAGCGGCAACTGGCCGCCGAAAACCCACGGCTGGCGCAGCGGCTTGCCGAACTACGGCCGATGCGCGTGTCCGGCATCCTGCTGTCCGTGCTCGGGATCCTCTGCTCGCCCGTGCTGGGGCTGTTCCTGCTCGTAGCGGCGGCCCAGTCACAGGCAGTGATCCTGTTCGTGATCGGAACCGTGTTCACTTCCGTGGTGCCGACGGCGCTGATCTGGCGCGCCTGGCTGCACCGGTTGTACTGACGGTCATTCGGCCGTCGCGGAGTCGCTCGGCGGCACCGGGGACGGGCGCGTGTCGTTGCCCGAGTGGTTGGACAGGAAGTTCGGGACCACGAACCACAGCACGGCGAAGGTGACACCGACCAGCCCGCCGACGACGGCCATCGCGATCGGGCCGTAGACCACCTTCGCGATCAGCGACACCGTCGCGGTGATCGCGGCCGCCAGGCACACCAGGCCGGCCAGTACGGCGCGGTTGCCCGCGCGCAGTATGTCGTCGCGGCGGCCCGCGCGGAACAGGATCCGGTGCCACGCCGCGGGCGAGGACAGCAGCGCCGTGGAGACGACCGCGAGGAGGACCGCGACCAGGTGCACGGCCTTCTCGAACCCGCTGGCCGCGCGGAACTCGCCGGTGAACACCACCGTCAGGAGGAAGCCGAACAGGATCTGCACCCCGGCCTGCGCGACCCGCAGCTCGCCCAGGAGTTCGTTCACGTTGCGCGCGAGGCGCTGGTTCGGGGTCTCTTCGTCACGGCCGTTCACGGAGATCAGCCTATGGGAGGATTTGCGCGGTCACAGAATGACCGATAAATGGAACATCATGCGAATCGTCCCCTTGCTCCTCGCCGCGGCCGCGCTGCCGGCCCTCTGGCCGGCCGAAGCCGCCGCCGCGCCCGCCGCGCAGATGGGCGTCGGCGCCTCCGTCGTGCGCTACAACACGGCCCTCGTGCCGGAGGGGGCGAGCGCGCGGGCGTTCACCGCGTCGGTGACGGGCACGCTGACCACGCTTTCCGTGCGCGGCCTGCTGCCCGGCCGCGAGTACGGCGCCCACGTCCACACCAAGCCCTGCGGCGCGTCCCCGAACGATTCGGGGCCGCACTACCAGCACGTTCCCGACCCGGTGCAGCCGTCGACCGACCCCGCGTACGCCAACCCGCACAACGAGATCTGGCTGGACTTCACCACCTCCGCGAACGGCAGCGGGTTCGCCGTGTCGCGGGTGGACTGGACCTACGGCGACCGGCTGCCCGGCTCGGTCGTGATCCACGAGACGCACACGCACACGGACCCGGGTCACGCCGGGACGGCGGGCGGGCGGCTGGCCTGCCTGAACCTCGAGTTCGGGCCGAGGTGACCGCCACGGCCAGGTGAATCCGGCATGAGCCGGACGGCCGCGGGTAGGCCCGGACGGAGCAGCGGCGGAGGGGAGAAGCGGTGGAAGCGACCCCGGACGACCACCCGGTCTGGGTGACCAGCGCGGACGGCACGGCCGAGCACGCGGTCCCCGACACGGCCATGGCACCCGGCCTGGAACTGGAAGCGGTGTGCGGCGCGCGGTTCCTCCCCGCCGCCATGACGGCCCCGCCGGGCCGGACCTGCGAGGAGTGCCTGACGCACCTGCTGGTGCCCGCCCCGCGCGAGCCGGAACCGCGCCGGCTCTGGCGCCGCTACGTGGCCAAACACTGAGCGCCCTCGCCCCAGGCCGGGGCATCCCGGCCACCCCAGCCGGCGCCGCGGTTGCGAACCGCTCAGCGGCGGTACTGCGTCGAGGCCCGGACGACCAGCTCCGGCTTGAACACCACCGACCGGTGCGGCGGCCGGTTCTCCGGATCGGCCGTCTCCGCGATCAGCAGCTCCGCCGCCGTCTGCCCCAGCCGCCGCGCGGGCTGGCGCACCGACGTCAGCGGGACCGCAGCCGCACCGGCGAACTCGATGTCGTCGTAGCCCACGATCGCCATCTCGTCCGGCACCCGCACGCCCGCGCCGACCATCGCCTGCAGCACACCCAGCGCCAGCAGGTCGTTGGCGCAGAACACCGCCGTCGGCCGGGGGCTCATCCCGAGCAGCCGCGCGCCGGCGTCCCGCCCGGACACCACGTCCAGCTCGCTCGTCTCGATCACCGACAGCTCCGCCCCGGACCCCTCCAAGGCGGTCCGCAGCCCCTGCTCCCGGTCGCGGCACTGCGTGAGTATCCGCGGCCCGTTCACGAACGCGACGTGCCGGTGCCCGGTCTCCAGCAGGTGCCGCCCGGCGAGCTCGCCGCCCGCGAGGTCGTCCACCGACACCGAGCTCGCCTCGTCCGCGGGCACCTTCCGGTCCACGAACACGTACGGGATCCCGCTGCGGCGGAAGGTCTCCAGCGCCGCACCCGACGTGTCGACCGGGCTCAGCAGCAGCCCCCGCACCCGCTGCTCGGCCAGCAGCGACAGGTACGACTCCTCGCGGTCAACGCGCTGCCCGCTGTTGCACGTGATGACGCTGAGGCCCGCGTCGTGCGCGGCCTGCTCGGCGCCGCGGGCGACGTCGACGAAGAACGGGTTCGCCAGGTCGAGGACGAGCAGCGCCATGATGCGGCTGCGGCCGGCCCGGAGCTGCCGGGCGGACTCGTCGCGGACGTACCCCAGCTCCTCGATCACGGACAGCACACGTGACCGGGTGGCCGGGGAAACGATGTGTGGCCGGTTGACCACATTGGACACCGTGCCGATGGAGACCCCGGCGCGCCGGGCCACATCCTTGATGCCAACCATGCGTCCCCTCGATCTCCCAGGGACCACAGCGTAGCACGCATGAAACGTTCAATGGGCCGAACGGAAGCTTGTTATTCCCCCACTCAAACGCTAACCTGCGTCCTTAATACGTTTCAAAATGTGTCCTGCGTCAACGAAGACGAGGAGAACCACATGACCTCACGCGAAACCGTCGGCACGAGCTCGGTCGAGGACGGCGGCACGATCACCCGCCAGCAGTGGCGGTGGTCCGTGCTCGCGGGCATGGCCTCCTACCTGGATGCCGGTTCCATCGTCGCGCTCGGCGCGGGTCTCGCCCTCTTCCAAAGCTACCTCGGCCTCTCCGACGGCGCGGTGGGCGCGCTCGCCGCGATCGGCCCGAACGCCATCGGCTGCGCGATCGGCGCGTTCATCGGCGGCAGGCTGGGCGACAAGCTGGGCCGGAAGCGGATCTACAAGTACGACCTGCTGGTCTACGCGGCAGGCATCCTGTGCATCGCGCTCGCGGTGAACACGCCGATGCTGTTCATCGGCACCTTCGTCGTCGGTGTCGCGGTCGGCGCGGATGTGCCGACATCGCTGGCGCTGGTGGGCGAGTTCTCCCCGTCGAAGGCGCGCGGGAAGCTGCTCGGGTTCACGCAGGTCGCGTGGAACCTCGGCCCGGTGATCGTGCTGTTGCTGTCGCTCGCGCTCACCCCGCTGGACCTGCTCGGCACGCGGATCGTGTTCCTGCACCTGTTCGTCATCGCGCTGGTGACGTGGGCGATGCGCCGCGGCCTGTCCGAGTCCGCGCGCTGGACGTCGGCGTCGTCCACCAAGGACGTCAAGTACCAGCTGAAAGCGCTTTTCCAGGGCGCGCACCTCAAGGCGCTGCTGTTCACCGGCCTCGTCTACGTGTTCTGGAACATCGCGGCGGGCACCGGCGGCATCTTCACCCCGTACGTCATCAAAACGCTCAACGCGGGCAGCCAGGCGGCCAGCGTCGCGTTGTCCTGCGCCGGGTTCCTGATCGGCATCCTGGTCACCACGCTGGTGTTCATGCGCTTCGCCGACCGCAGCCACCACACGCGCAAGTGGATGTGGGGCATCGGCGCGATCATGCAGATCGTCGCCTACGGCATCTACGTGGTGCTGCCGTTCAACATCCCGGTGATCATCGCGAACATCGTGTTGTTCGGCGTCGGCTGCTCGCTCGCCGGTGAGGCGTTCTACAAGGTGTGGAGCCAGGAACTGTTCCCCACGATGCTGCGCGGCACCGCGCAGGGCTTCACCTTCGGCGTCGCCCGGACGCTGCTCGGCGTGTGGAGCTTCTTCCTGCCGACGCTGGCCAGCGGCGGGTTCACCGTCGCAGGCGGCCTGCTCACGCTGTTCCTGGTGATCAGCGGCGGCGTCGGGTTCTTCTTCATGCCCAACACGTCCGGCAAGTCGCTGGAGCAGATCGAGGCGGAGCGCGCCACCGCATGAGTTCCGACGAGCTGCTGACCCGGTTCACCGATCCCGGCCCCGAGTTCTCCCCGCTGCCGATCTGGTGGTGGAGCGGCGGCCGGGTCACCGGGGACCGGGTCCGGTGGCAGATGGAACAGCTGGTGTCGCAGGGCGTCCGGCAGGCGGTGGTGATGTGCCTGGCGCCCACCGGCCCGATGTTCGGCTCGCTTGCGGACGACCCGCCGTTCCTGAGTCCTAAGTGGATCGAGCTGCTGGACGGCGCGTGCGCGGACGCCGCCGAGCTGGGGTTCCAGCTGTGGATGTACGACCAGATCGGGTTCTCCGGCGCGAACTTCCAGGGCCGCCTCACCGCGGCCAGCCCGGAGTTCGCCGGGCTCGCCCTGCACCGGAACCCCGACGGCACGGTCGGCCACCACGTCAGCGGCTTCGACTACTTCAACCCGGACGCCTGCGCGGCCCTGCTCGACCAGGTGCACGGCGAGCTGGAACGACACGTCGGGCGCTGGTTCGGCACGGTGATCCCCGGGTTCTTCCAGGACGAGCTGCCCCCGCTGCCGACGTGGGGGCACGACTTCGCGGAGACCTTCGCCGCCGAGTACGGCTACGACCTGCTGCCCCGGCTGTCCGCGCTGTACGAGGGCGCGGACGCCGAGTCGGCCCGGGTACGCCGGGACTACCAGGAACACCGTGCCCGCCTGGCGCGCCGGGCGTTCTTCGACCCACTGGCTCAGTGGTTCAGCCACCGCGGGCTGATCTGCGGTTTCGACCAGGCGAGCCCGGCCCGCGAAGGCGACCCGGTCGGCGGCGTGCGGATCTACGGCGACTACCTCGGCACGCACTCCGGGTTCGGCGCGCCGGGCAGCGACCACTGGGGCGACGCGAAGGTGCACAGCTCGCTCGCCCACGCGCACGGGCACCCGCGCACCTGGATCGAGGCGTTCCACTCGTCGGGCTGGGGCGGCACGCTGGAGGAGACCTACGACTGGCTCGCGCCGTTCCTGCGCCGCGGGGCCACGCTCTACGACCCGCACGCGGTGTACTACTCGACCGCGGGCGGCTGGTGGGAGTGGGCGCCGCCGTCGACGTGCTGGCGGCAGCCGTACTGGCCCGCCTACGGCCAGTTCGCCGGCGCGGTGAGCCGGTTGTGCTCGGTGCTGACGGCGGGCACGCACTCCTGCGACGTCGTGCTGCTGTCGCCGACCAGCACCGCCCAGGCCTACCTGACGCTCGACGGACCGCTGCCGCCAGCCGAACGGGCCGCGGCCTCGTTCCACGCGCTGAACGGTGTCGGCACGTGGTTCGCCGAGGAACGCGGTGTGCTGGAGCGGGCCGGGATCGACCACGACACGTTCGACGAGGCCACGATCGCCGCCGGGGAGGTGTCGGACGGCGAGCTCCGGATCGGCCCGGAGACCTACCGGGCGGTGGTCCTGCCCGACGTCGAGCTGCTGCTCCCGGCCGCGGCCGCCCGGCTCGCGGAGTTCGCCGCGGCCGGCGGGACGGTCGTCTGCGTCGGCAGCTGCCCGGTCGAGGGCGCGGTCACGGTCGGCTCGCCGGAGGACGTGCCCGCGGTCCTTCCGAAATCCCGGATCCGGTCCGACGTGCCGTTCCTGCTCCGGCGGCACGGCGACCGGCACGTGCTGCTGCTCACCGCGCACGACGAGCGCAGCGGCACCCGGGCGCCGATCGTCGACCTCGACCGCGAAGGCTGGACGGACCAGGGGTTTCCCTGGGAGGAGTACTGGCGGCAGCTGCGCGAGGACGGGTACGAGTTCGTCTCCCCGTCGGACCGGGTGGCGCACGTGGCCGGAGTGACCGGCCGTGCCCAGCAGTGGAACCCGCGCACCGGGGAGCGCACGGATGTCCCAGTCGTGGACGGCGAGGTCGAGGTCGTCTTCACCGACGGCCCGATCACGTTGCTGGTGTTCGGCGACGACCTGCCGGAGGCGACGCACACCCCGCCCGGTCCCGTGGTCCGGTCGGTGCACCTCGACGGCTGGCGCGCCCGTGCGGAGTCCACTCTGGACAACCGGCACGGCGACCTGGCCGCCCCCGCCCGCACCGGCGTGCTGCCGTTGGAGGTCTGGCGGCTGGGTGACGAGCTGGCCGGGTACGGCGTCTTCGCGCAAGCCCGGGGCGGCGACGGGTGGCAGCCCGCGGTCTGGTCGCTGTCCCGCGGCATCCGGGACGACCCCGGTCACGCGGAAGCGCTGGGGCCCAAGGGTTACGTGCCCGACGAATTCCTCGACTGGCGGCACGTCGAGGCCGGGGAGACGGTCGGTGTACGAACGTATCTGCCACTTCCCGAGCGCGACGGCCTGTTCCTCGCCGTCGGGGCGAGCGCGGCACGACGGGTGTTCGTGGACGGCGCGGAGGTTCCGGTCGACGGGCCGGGCTACCAGTCGCTCAGCCCGCTGCCGTCCGGCCGGACGGTGTGCGTGGAGATCGAGTTCACCGCGGACCAGGACGGGCCGTTGCGGGCGTCGTTCGCGGCGGTCACCGATCCGGAGCGCTACCGCCGGCCGGAATGGCTGGCGGGCGGGGAGATCAACCGCACCTTCCACCTCGACGAGGTGCCCACCGACGCGACCGTGCAGGTCGCGAGCGAGGAGGCCTGCCGGGTGCTCGTCAACGGCGCCGAGGTGGGCAGGCAGGGCGACTTCAACCCCTACCCCGGTTTTCGCGAGATCCGCATCCACCCCTACGACCTGCGCGAGCACCTCCGCCGCGGCGAGAACACGCTCACCTTGGTCACGACTGGACCGGTCGCGGTGGATTCGCGTGACCCGCGACTGGTCAGCGGCCCGGACTGGGGCGAGGTGCGCCGCCTGCACCGGCGCGATCCGCGGTTCCTGTGCCTGCACGCGCGGCCGCACCCGCTGCCCGGCGCGCACTGGCTCGAACCCGCCGCCGCGCCCGGCGACGTCGTCGTGCCAGTGGTCCCCGGCGTCGCGCCGGCCGGGGAACGCACCGAGACGCTGACCTTCCCGGCCCCGCTCGGGGCGGTGGCGCTGCGGATCCCGACCGACCTCGACGTCGTGGTGCGCGTCGGCGAGGCCGAGTACAAGCCGGTCGACCAGCGCGTGCGCTTCCCCGCGCCGCTCGCCGCGGGCAGCACGGTGGAGCTGCGGTTCCGCGCGGTCGACGGCCGCCGGGGCGGGGCGCTGCTCGACTCCGGGATCGAGGTCGAGACCGCCGAGGCGCCGGTCGAACTGCGCAGCTGGGAGGACCTCGGGCTGCGCGCGCTGGGCGGCCTGGTCCGGTACCGGACCACGTTCGAAGCGCTGCCCGGCCGGGTCGTGCTCGACCTCGGCGAGGTGCGCGGCACGGCCGACGTGGTGGTCAACGGCCGGCTGGTCGACCGCCTGGTCTGGGGCCCGTGGCGGTCCGAAATCTCGGATGCGATCCGGGACGGCGTCAACGAACTGGAAATCGTCGTCCGCGGCACGCTCGCCGGCTACCTCGACGACGCGTCACCCACGATGGCCGTGGCCGCCGGGCAGGTCCGCACGGGCCTGTTCGGGCCGGTGCGGCTGGTACAGCACGAGAAGGAGAGCGACCGTTGACCGTCACCGCCGTCCGCTTCGAGCACCACGACGTCGCGCTGGGCATCGGCACCGGCACGCCACGCCTGTCCTGGCAGGTGCGCACCGACGACCCGGACTGGTCGCAGACCGCGTACGAGGTCGAGCTGAACGGGTCGGCGACGGTGCGGGTCGAATCGGCCGAGCAGGCGCTGGTGCCGTGGCCGTTCGAGCCGCTGCCGTCGCGGACCAGGGCGACCGTGCGGGTGCGCGTCGGCGACGAGTGGTCCGAGCCGGCCACCGTGGAAACCGGGCTGCTCCACCCGGAAGACTGGTCGGCGCGGTTCATCAGCCCACGGACGATCGGCGGCATCGGGCAGCGCGCGCCGATCCTCACCCGCAGCGTCGAGCTGCGGCCGGGGATCGTGTCCGCGCGGCTGTACGCGACGGCGCACGGCGTCTACACGGCGTCGATCAACGGGTCCCGGGTCGGTGACCAGGTGCTGGCGCCCGGCTGGACCAGCTACGAGCACCGGCTGCGCTACCAGACCCACGACGTCACCTCGCTGCTCCGCGAGGGGACCAACGACCTGGAGTTCCTGCTCGGGAACGGCTGGTTCCGCGGACGGCTCACCTGGTCCGGCCGCCGCGCGCTCTACGGCGATCGCCTCGCGTTGCTCGCCCAGCTGGAGGTGACCTACGCCGACGGCACCACCGAGGTCATCGGCACCGACGAGCGGTGGTCGGCTACGGAGAGCCGGATCACCGCCGACGACCTGTACGACGGGCAGCGCACCGACCTGACGCTGTCCGAGTCCGAAGTGGACGAGGTCGAGGTCGTCGAGGCCGATCTGAGCAGGCTCGTCGCGCCCGAGGGGCCGCCGGTGCGTGTGACGGAGGTGGTGCCCGCGGTGCGGGTGTGGTCGTCGCCGTCCGGGAAGACGCTGGTCGACTTCGGCCAGAACGTGGTCGGCTGGGTGCGGCTGCGGGTGCGGGACGCGCGCGAGGTCACCGTGCGGCACGCCGAGGTGCTGGAGGACGGCGAGCTCGGCGTGCGGCCGCTGCGGTCGGCGAAGGCGACGGACACCTACGTCCTCCCCGGCGGTACCGAAACCGTGCTGGAGCCGAGCCTGACGTTCCACGGGTTCCGGTACGCGGAAGTGTCCGGAGTGGACGATCTGCGGGCCGAGGACCTGGAGGCCGTCGTGGTGCACAGCGACCTGCGGCGCACCGGCTGGTTCAGCTGCTCGGACCCGGACCTGGAGAAGTTCCACGAGAACGTCGTGTGGGGCATGCGCGGCAACTTCCTGGACGTGCCGACCGACTGCCCGCAGCGCGACGAGCGGCTCGGCTGGACCGGCGACATCCAGGTCTTCTCACCCACCGCGTCCTTCCTCTACGACTGCGCCGGGTTCCTCCGCTCGTGGCTCGCCGACCTGGCCGCCGACCAGCACCCGGACGGCGCGGTGCCGTTCGTGATCCCGGACGTGCTGCCCGGCGACAGCCCCACCGCGACGGCCTGGGGCGACGCCGCGGTGATCGTGCCATGGGTGCTCTACCAGCGGTTCGGCGACGCGGAGGTGCTCGCGCGGCAGTTCGACAGCATGCGCGGGTGGGTCGACAAGATCGCGTCGCTGACCACGGACGGCGTGTGGGCGGGCGGGTTCCAGTTCGGTGACTGGCTGGACCCGGCCGCGCCGCCGGACGACCCGTTCGCCGCGAAGGCCGACTCGGACGTGGTCGCGACGGCGTACCTCGCGCGGTCCGCGGAGATCGTGGCGGCGGCGGCCGAGGTGCTCGGCCGGGAAGGTTCGAAATACCGGACGCTGTCCGAACAGACGCGCGCCGCGTTCGCCCGGGAGTACGTCACCGGATCGGGCCGGGTGCTCTCGGACGCGCCGACCGTGTACGCGCAGGCGATCGAGTGGGCACTGCTGCCGACGGCGGAGCAGCGGGCGGTCGCGGGTCGACGACTGGCTGATCTCGTGCGGACCAACGGCTTCCGCATCGCGACCGGATTCGTGGGCACGCCGCTCATCACGGACGCGCTCACCACGGCCGGCCATCCCGAGCTGGCCTACCGGCTGCTGCTCGAACGCGGCTGCCCGTCGTGGCTGTACCCGGTGACGATGGGCGCGACGACGATCTGGGAGCGCTGGGACAGCATGCTGCCGGACGGCTCGATCAACCCGGGCGAGATGACCTCGTTCAACCACTACGCGCTGGGCGCGGTGGCCGACTGGATGCACCGCACGGTCGCCGGGCTGGCGGCCGCGGCGCCCGGCTACCGGTCGATCGTCGTGCGCCCGGTGCCGGACGCCGCGCTCACCCACGCCTCGGCCCGGCACGAGACGCCCTACGGTGCGGCTTCGGTGGCCTGGCGCCGGGCGGACGGGAAGCTGACGCTCGACGTCGTGGTGCCGCCTGGCGTGCGGGCCGAGGTGCACGTCCCGGGCGGGCCGGTGGCGGAGGTGCGGCACGGCACGCACAGCTGGACGGTCGACGACCCGTGCCTGTCGCAGCCGCGCGTGCGGACCATTCGTGACCTGATCGGCTCGCCGAAGTGGCCGGACGCGGTGTCGCTGCTGGTCTCGCACGGGCTCGCCGAGGACGCGGTGGACGCCGCGCACCGGGCCGGGCGCTACCTGGACCGCCCGGCGGCCGAGCTGGCCGATTTTCTGGCGATGAAGACGCTGTCCGACGGCTCGGACGCGAAGCGGGCGCTGGAGAAGCTGCTGGCGTGAGCCGGTGTCAACTGGTCCGGTGACGGCTGGGCCGCGGCGCGGCTGATCAGGACCCATACTGGGGCCATGAACCAGCCGGAGCCGTTGTTCAGCTCGTCCCGGGCCTTCCGCGTCTGGCGCTACGGCGTCGAGCACTCGGAGCTGGTCCTGCGCACCGACGACAACCCCGACGAGCCGGTAGAGCTGCTGTTCGAGGGCGTCCTGTCGATGCGCTTCGACCAGCTGTGGTTCACCGGCCTCGTGGTCGGCCGCGCGGAGGACCAGGTGCTGCAGAGCCCCACCGTGGACATCCCGCACCTGAAGATCGAGCTCGGGTCCACCGGTCACGCCGCCCAGGTGGTGTGCCGTCGCCTGACCTGCGTGGGCGGCACCTCGCCGGACGGCAAGATCCTGTGGACGGTCACCGCGCCGCGTCCGAAATCCCGGATCGCCGCCGACATCCCGGCGGTCGAACAGGCCTGACTGCGGGTGGCGCGAGTCACCAGCGACAATGGAGGACGTGACCGCCACCCTGAGCAAGCCCGCACTGAAGATCGGCCCGTACGAGGTCGATCCCCCGGTGGTGCTCGCGCCGATGGCCGGCATCACGAACGTCGCGTTCCGGCGGCTGTGCCGCGAGTACGGCGCCGGGCTGTACGTGTGCGAGATGATCACCGCCCGCGCCGTCGTCGAGCGGCACCCCGGGACCATGCACATGATGGCCTTCGACCAGGGCGAGTACCCGCGGTCGATGCAGCTGTACGGCGTGGACCCGAAGACGATGCGGGAAGCCGTCAAGATCATCGTCGGCGAGGGCCTCGCGGACCACATCGACAGCAACTTCGGCTGCCCGGTCGCCAAGGTCACCCGCAAGGGCGGCGGCGCGGCGCTGCCGTACAAGCGCAAGCTGTTCGCGCAGATCGTGCGCGCATCGGTGGAGGCGGCCGAGGCCGCGGGCGTGCCGTTCACGGTGAAGTTCCGGATCGGCATCGACGACGACCACCACACCTTCCTCGACGCAGGCCGCATCGCCGAGGCCGAGGGCGCGGCGGCGGTGTCGCTGCACGCGCGCACGGCCGCGCAGCGCTACTCGGGCAAGGCCGACTGGAGCGCGATCGCCCGGCTGAAGGAGGCCGTGCAGACCATCCCGGTGCTGGGCAACGGCGACATCTTCACGGCCGACGACGCGCTGCGGATGGTGGCCGAGACCGGGTGCGACGGCGTGGTGGTCGGCCGCGGGTGCCTCGGCAGGCCGTGGCTGTTCGGCGAGCTGGAGGCCGCGTTCGCCGGCCGCCCGATCCCGGAGGGGCCGCGGCTGGGTGAGGTCGCCCAGGTGCTGCGGCGGCACGCGGAGCTGCTGGTCCAGCACGACGGCCACGACAAGGCGATGCGCGACCTGCGCAAGCACATGGCCTGGTACTTCATGGGCTTCCCGGTCGGCTCCGAGCTGCGCCGGCGGTTCGCGATGGTGTCGTCGATGGACGAGCTGGACGAGCTGATCGGCCAGCTGGACCACGAGGCGCCCTTCCCGGCGGACGCCCTCGGCCCGCGCGGCCGCCAGGGCTCGCCCGGCAAGGTCACGCTGCCGCACGGCTGGCTCGACAACCCGGACGACGACCTGGTGCCCGAAGCGGAGGACATGCACTCGGGCGGCTGATCCGAGCCCCACCAGTTCCCCGGCCCCCGTTTCGGTCCGGCGTCGCACTCAGCGACAAGCTGCGCATCCCGCTCCGCTGGCCTGGAGCAGTGACCGCAACGCGCGCCGAGCCCGGCAGCAGCACCGTCATGTTTCCTTCCGCTCACTCGCGGCGAGGGCGGCGCGCAGTTCGGCGATCTCGCGGCTCAGCTCCGCGATCTCCGCGCGGGTCACGGTCTGCGACGCGGCCTCGACCTCCTCCACCCGGCGCACCAGCCACGACGCGAAGGTCGCCGTCACCACGCCGAGCAGCGCGATGCCCGCGACCATCAGCCCCACCGCGATCAGCCGCCCGGTGCCGGACACCGGGTAGCGGTCGCCGTAGCCGACGGTCGTGATCGTCGTGATCGCCCACCACAACGCGTCCGGGAAGTTCCGGATGCCGGCCTCCTCGATCGGCCGTTCCGCTTCGAGCACGGCGAGCGCCGCGCAGAAGACGATCAGCACCGTGGCGCCGACGAAGTACACGACGATCCGCCCGCGCAGGGCGAGCGCGGCCGTGCGGTTGAGGACGTTCAGCATCGCGACGAGGCGCAGCAGCCGCAGCGGGCGGAGCAGCGGGAGCACGATGACCAGGAGGTCCAGCACGTGACGGCGGAGAAATCGCGGCTTGTCCGGTGACTGGACCAGTCGCACGACGTAGTCCAGCGCGAACAGCCCCCACGCCAGCCACGTGACGACCTCGCACCACACCCGGCCGGTGCTGCCGAGCGACGGCTGGAGGATCGGCCAGGCGTAGGCGCCGAGGAACAGCACCGCGACGCCCGTCAGCGGCCACTCCATGCGCTTTTCCCACATCTGCGTCTCCCGTCGGTCCGGCGCGATCGTCGCACGTGCCGGGGCGGTGATCCCGATCATTTGGCCCGGATCGTTACCCGGTTTCTGGTAGACACCAGAACCGATGGGCAAGCTGACCAACCGCGCCAGGGCGAAGGCCGACTACCTCTGGTTCATCGGTTCCCGCGAGTGGCCGGTGTTCGTCTCCGCCCTCGGCGTGCTGCTCGGCCTGGTCACGCTCGTGCCCAGCGCCGTCGGCATCGTGCTGTCGGTGATCGCGCTCGTGCTCGGCGTCCTGACCCTCACCCGCGACGTCCGGATGCTCCGCGGCCGCTGGGCCGCCTGGGAGTTCGCCACGATCGCCGCGCCGTTCCCGCACGCCGACGTGCCACCCCCGGCGAGCTACCCCGAAGCCCGCTACCTCGAGCTGCCCGGACGTGGAACCGCCCTGGTCAGCGACGCCATCGACCGGGCACTGTGGACACAGCGGTTCCCGGTCGAGGTCGCGCCGGACACTTACCGCCTGCCCGCCGAGCTGAAGGCCACCGCGCCGTACGTGCTGCCGCTGCGCGCGCACGGCCGGCTGCTGTTCAACGGCAAGGTCGTCGGGATGCGGGGCGAGCCGCTGCCGTCGGTCGGGCACGGCGCGCCGATCCGGCTGCAGCGCACCCGGTTCTTCGACGCCCAGTGCTCGAACGAGCTGGCCACGCTGAGGATCGCCCGCCGGGACACCGACGAGGTCTTCGACCTGCGGCGGCAGATGATGGTCGACACCGCGGGCCGCCTGCACACGCTCGCCGAGAGCAGGCTGGCGGACATCGTCGGCGTGTCGACGGTGGCCGTCACGACCGACGGCTGGGTACTGGTGGTGCTCCAGTCCAACCGGAATTCGGCCAGCCAGTCACTGCTCGCCCCGTCGGGCAGTGGGTCGCTGGAGCCGCGTGACCTCGACGGGGACGACCTGCACGACGTCGTCCGCGCCGGGATGGAGCGCGAGCTGTGCGAGGAGACCGGGCTGCGCCGCGACGAGATCGTGCGCACGACGATCACCGGGTTCGCGCGCTGGATGGACCGCGGCGCGAAGCCGGAGTTCTTCGGGCTGACGGAGTTGTCCGCGACGCGGCAGGACCTGCTGGCCCGCAGGCCGAACCGCTCGGAGCGCGAGTTCACGGCCGCGACGCGGTTCGTGGAAGTCGACCTCGCCGCGTACGGCCGGGAACTGGCCGGCGGCGCGGACCTGCCGTCGCTGCCCGCGTTGCTCACCGACAGCGGTTCGGTGCCGCTGCTGCTGGCGTTGCGGGCGGCCGCGCGGTGGACGGTCGGCGCCCCGCGGGAGGAGGACCGTGTTCACCCCTGACAGCCGGTCGCGGCTGCGCGACTCGCTGATCGCGTCGGCCCGCTCGGACGACCGGATCAGCGGCGCCGCTCTGACCGGTTCCGCTTCGGTGGGACGAGAGGACCAGTGGTCGGACATCGACCTGGCGCTCGCGGTGGCGGCCGACCGCGATCAGGTGCTGGCGGACTGGACCGACCGGATGTACCGCGACCACGGCGCCGTCCACCACCTGGACCTCGGCGTGTTCCGGGTGTTCCTGCTGCCGGACACGCTGCAGGTCGACATCGCGTTCTGGCCGGAGTCCGAGTTCGGGCCAACCGGTCCGACATTTCGGACGCTGTTCGGGAAGCCGAACGACCTGCCGCGGATCTCGCCGCCGTCGGCCGAGCACGTGGTCGGGATGGCGTGGCTGTACGCGTTGCACGCCCGGTCGTCGATCGCGCGGGGCCGGGTGTGGCAGGCGGAGTACATGATCAGCGGCGCGCGGGACGAGGTGCTCGCGCTGGCCTGCCTCCGGCACGGGGTGCGCGCCGTGCAGGGGCGCGGGATGGACGACCTGCCGGCGGAGGTCGTGGCGCCGTTCGCGGACGCCCTGGTCCGGTCCGTGGAGCCCGCCGAGCTGCGGCGCGTGTTCGGGGTCGTCGTGGAGCTGCTGATCGCCGAGGCCGGCCGGGTCGATGCGTCGCTCGCCGCACGGCTGTCGGGGCCGCTGCGTGGCCTGGTCAGCTGACCTCGACGGTGACGAGGGTGGCGTTGGCGCCGGCGAGGCGGATGGTGAACGTGCCGGTGCGGTTCGGGGTGACGTCGAGGTCCTCCGGCTCGGTGGGGTCGACGTCGGCGTTCGCGTCCGGGTAGCCGTCGACCACGATGTCGTCCGGGCGGTCCGAGGAGACGTTCACCTGGAGCGGCTGGCCGACCTTCCCCGCGATCACGAGGTTCGCCGGCTCGACCTGCCCGTTCCGGTAGGCCACATCGACGATCGAGGCACCGGCGCTGGTGGGCGCCGCGGACACCGGCGGCGCGGAAGTGGGCTGCGCTGGGTTGGGCGGCGCCGGGTCGGGCGCCTGGTCGTCGCCACCGGACGAGCAGCCGGCAGCAGCGAGCGCGATCAAGGTCGTGACAAGGACACGGCGCACCATGCGGCCCAAGCTAAGCCGGGGACGGGCGGCGCGCAGGGCAATGCTCACGCCGGGGTGACGCCGCTAAGCCCGCACTTCCTCGACGTGGAAGTAGCCGACCGGCTTGGGCCCCTCGCTGACCACGACCACCGTCCCGGGCGCGATGCGGTACGGGCCCGAGTTCTCCACGACCAACCAGCGCGCCTCGGCCGGCGTGACCAGCGCTCCGGCGACGAGGTTCCGGAGCACGAAGGACGCGAGACCCGAGTGGGCGGTGTGCGGGGGCACGAAGGCGTTGGCCGCGTAGAAGTCGGGCCGCGGTGGGCCGGTTTGACGACCGCCCTGCTCCGGGGTGAGCCACACGACCCGTCCGCGGAACGGGAAGGGCTCGTCGGCCGGCTGGTTCGCCACGGGCGTCAGTATGCCGCGTCAGGGCCGGGGCGCCCGTTCGCCGTGGATGGCGGTGTACTCGGCGGCGAGCCAAGGGCCGAGGTTGTCGATGAGCATCGCCAGGATCGCGGGATCGGCGGTGGGTTCGCGAGCGGTCTGGGCAGCGGTGCGCATCTGCTCGAGCCGCTCGGGGTAGTAGCGCCCGAACAGCTCGGCGGAGCGGGCGAGGTCGCTCGTCCAGCCGCCCCAGCGGGGCATGACCAGGGTGAACCCGGTCCGCACGAGGCGCCGCGCCACCGAGCGGCTCAGGGTGCGGCGTTCGTGGTCCGTCGCCGTCTGGGCGCGCTCGCGCCAACCCGGGAGCAGCGTCCTGAGGTCACCGTTCGTCTCGCGCGCGAGCAGCGAGGTGGGGCGATAGCGGGGCAGGTGCTCGGCCAGGTCGTCGCCCAAGAGCGGCGTGCACAGGCAGGCGACGAAGAAGCCGCCGTCGTGGCGCTCGGCGTCGCTGAGGAGCGTGCGGGCACTGGCGAGTTGAATGCCGACGCCGTTGATCTGGGGAAACTCGCGGTCGAGGGCGCCCTCGATCCGCCTGGCATCGGCGCGATCGGCGTCGGTGGGCTCGTCGTGGAGGGCGAGCAGGACGTCGAGGTCGGAAACCCCGGGGACGGCGGTGCCACGCGGGATGCTGCCGTAGAGGTAAGCGCTGTGCAGGCGAGCGAAAGTCCCAGCGACGTGCACCCGCAGAGCCTCGACAACGGGGGCGAACTCGGCGGAGATTCTCTCCAAAGAGCCTTCGCGCGCGATCGTCCCGTCCGCCGCCAGCCCACGATCGTCCACGCGCCTACTGTGCCCGGTTCCGCACAGCCGCGGTGCGTGGCGCAAGTACACCAGGCTGGCCTACCGGCAACACCAAACAGAGGCCTTCGGCAAGTACGTCGAAGAGCTGATTGCCGCGTTCGAGGACGAGCGTGACGATCACGGCTTACGCCGCTGGCTACTCGAACTCATCGGTGAAGCTCGGTCGCCGCTGGCCTTGCCCACCCTCGCCGAGCAGCTTTACAGCGAGGATGAGGAGTCGTTGCGATCCCTGGCTGTCAGGGGCTTGGAGCAGCTCGGCACCCCGCCCGCCCGGCAAGAGCTGTGGAAAGCCCGGGCGAATAGCAGTGTTCCCTGACCAAGGGCTCCCTACCGACCGGATGGTGCCGGCCGGTTTGGCTGCCCTCGGCGCGCCCGCGAAGAGATCACCTCCCCTGATCCCCGACGGGGCGCCGGGGTCTGGGGCGGAGCCTTGCCTCCGGGAGGCGCCCTGTCGCTCTGGCGGCGCAGGTCCGAGGAGTGCCAAGATGGCGGCATGACGATCTTCCGAAAGGACGATGCCGCGTAGGTCCGCAGGCGCGGTACGTGCCACGCTCCCCAGCCGCCCACGCCGTTACCGGCCGTCGCAGATTCGGGGTCTGTCTCCGGCGGTCCGTGATTACATCGCACGGGTTGAGCCTTCGCCCGGCTGGACAGCTCGGATGCTCGAGGAGTGGCGCGAGGCCGCTCGACACGGCTGGCCGGGTACCGACCACTCCGATTGCTGTGAGATGCCGTACTGCCGATCGGAGCTGGACGAGATCATCTGGGACCTACCTGCGTTCGCAGCCGACCGCTTAAGACGCCTCGTCGACCCGCTGGACCGTGAATACGCGAAGCGCACCCTGCCGTATCCGCTCGCGCCTCTCGGGTTGGCCTGGTGGTACCGGCGATGCCCCGACATCGACCTTCGCTGGCCGACTGGGATGTCGTAGGAGGAAGCGGGCCAGGCGAAGACCGGAACCTCGACCAAGGATCTGATGGCCCGGACGGCGACGAGCCCGGCGCGCCGGCCCCTAATGGCCCGCTGATGCCACGCGACCACAGTTGATCAAGAAACGACGAAGGCCCAGGTCCGGAGTAGACACCCGCTGACCTGGGCCTTCGCGCGAAGAGCGGATGACGGGAATCGAACCCGCGTTCTCAGCTTGGGAACCATAGCCGGAGGCCTGGAAGACGGCCCTGACCTGCGGTTGTTGGTGTGCGCGGGGTACCCCTGTTGACCTTGGTTGACCGGGGCATGTTGTTGGCATGTTGCTGCGGGCTGCCCCCGCACAGGCTCCTGCTGAGGTGATCTCCTCGCGGCGCGGGTTCATCCCTGCCGGGCCGGGTGGTGCCGGTCAAGGGTCTGCCGGAGGCCGCGAAGCGCCCTTGACCGGTGCCGGCCGGGCTGGCTGCCCTCGGGCGCGCCGCGAGGAGGTCACCGGTGGTGCCCTCCCCTGATCTCCGAAGCGGTGCCGGGTCCAGGGCGGAGCCCTGGCCGCCGGAGGCCCCCCTACCAGCTCTGTTTCCGCAGCAGCTCTGCCGTGTCGCGGATCCGCACCCTGAGGGCGTCCAGTTGTTCGCTCGCCTGCCCTGCCTCCGCGAAGCGGACCGTGTGGCCGTTCTGCGGGTGAATCAGTAGGTCGTTGAAGCTCCCCATGCCCCCGTAGGCCCTCAAGATCCGTGTGAGGCCGTGGGCGTCGCGGTTCATGATTTCCGCCCTTGCGGCCCGAAACCAGCCTGCCCAATGCTGTTCGTCGACACGCTCCAGGAGTGCTATCAGGGCATCGAGGTCTGCGGCCAGGCTTCGAACGGGGTCGGATGTCACAGCCGGAGCATCGCACAGCGGCCTGCCCAATCGGGCCTTGCGGGACGCGGCGGTCTGACTCAAGCGCCAGGGGCCGCCGGCCGGAGCGGAGCGGCAGGCCGGGCGGCCCAGCGGCGCGCTTTGCGCGCCGCCTTGATCCCATAGAGCCAAGTTCGGCAGCCCCTGGGCCTGAGTCGGTGAACGTGCCAATTTATGTCGTACCCCGTACTTACGATCTCACCATGACTAAAAACACCTGGCCGAGGGATCGGTACACCGGACCGGGAGGCGGCCTCAGCAGAGGCCCCGGAGGCGGCCTCTATACCGGTCCCGGCGGCGGAGCGTCCACGGGACCTGGCGGTGGGTTGTACACCGGGCCTGGTGGCGGGCTTTACACCGGTCCCGGTGGCGGCTTGTACACCGGCCCCGGTGGCGGGCTCTACACCGGTCCCGGTGGCGGGCTCTACACCGGACCCGGTGGCGGCTTGTACACGGGCCCAGGAGGAGGTCTTTACACAGGACCTGGTGGAGGCCTGTATAGGGGTCCGTGCGGGAACCCCTACAGGAGCAACACGCCACCTTGGCCGCGGTTCATCGACGAGTTGCGAAGGCGTGGCCTCTCACACCAAGCGGAGGTCTTGGCGCGCCACGCCCTCCGGTAGGAAGCGTTCCCGAACCCAAGAGCGGGCGAGAGTAACGGTGGGAGCACCTTGAACGCTATTTAGGCCGTGGCTAGAACTTCGCTCCGAGCCTGGTGCAGGCCGTGACTGACCAGTACAGCGTCATAGACATCTCACACTGGCCAGTAGCGTCCATCGAGCCGCGTGGTTTGGAAGCGAAGACGTGGTTTGAAGACCCCACTGCGATGCCGGGGGAACCGTGCCGATGGCTGTTCAAGCCGATCACGCGACATAGCTGGGGCGATCAAGGCGAGGATTGGGCAGAGAAGATCACGTCTGAAGTCGGTCGCGTGCTCGGGGTGCCGTGTGCAAGGGTGGAGCTTGCGACGCGTCAAGGCGAGCGCGGCCTGATCTCTCTCGACTTGGCTCCCCCGCCTCTGGAACTCTTTACGGGCATGCTCGTGATGCCAGGAGTGGTGCCCAACTACGAGGTCGGCGCGAGTCGTGTGAAGGGGCGTCCCGGTCACAGTTTGGCCAACATCCGGCGCGCCCTGGCGGACTGCGTCCCTCCACCGGGGTCGGACGTGCCGTCCCACTTCAACGCATTTGCAGTCTTCGCGGGCTACCTGGTTATGGATGCCCTCGTTGCTAATCGTGACCGTCATGACGAGAACTGGGCGATCCTGAGGCCTGCGGATCCCAGCGCTCCTGACATGTTGTGTGGTTCGTACGACCACGGGAGCAGCCTGGGTTACAACTTGCCAGACCGGCGACGGCTGCTGAGGTTGAAAAACAACCAGGTCGGCGACTGGGTCCGGAAGGGCACTGCGTGGAGGTTTGAGCACGATCCGGCCTCGCCACCGCCCACGCTCGTGGCACTCGCCAGGGAAGCACTGGTGACTGCAGGTGAGGATGTCCGCTCCTACTGGCTTGATCGCTTACTCAGCGTAGACGCCGACGATCTAGTGAACCTAGTCTCGCGGGTTCCAAAGATGTCAGACCCAGCACGTACCTTTGCTATGGAGGTACTTCGACTGAACCGAGAGAGGCTGCTCAATGAGTGCTGATGTTGCTGTGATCACAGGCACGCAGCCCGAGGCTGCCCACCATCGGAACGTGCGCCGGATGGCTGTCGGATGGCAGCACCCGGTGAGTCGAGCTGTGGATGCGGTCGGCTTGCTTGAGTTCGACGGGGAAACCCATCGGTTCCGTTACCTTCGACGTGCGACAAGAATCGGCGGTTTCCGACCATTTGTCGGCTTCCCCCGTCTAGACGTTCTTTACGAATCAGAGAGCTTATTTCCTCTCTTTGCGCAAAGGGCGATGAGCCCGCGACGGCCGGACTACTCGCACTTCTTGCGTAGTCTAGATCTGGATGACACGGCGTCAACCTGGGAACAAATTGCACGAACTGAGGGACGTCTCGCTGGAGACACAATTCATCTTGTCCCCGAACCCAGCGTTGACCCCGATGGGACAACTTCTGGCTGCTTCTTAGTGGCCGGAATTAGGCATCGACTGCCTGATATTGAGGTACGCGACAAAGTTCTCAGCAAGATCCAAATTGGCGAGCTGCTTCGGCTACGTGATGAACCCGAGAATCCGGTTAACCCTCGTGCGATCCTGGTGAGTCAACGTGGCCTGATTGACGTCGGCTGGGTGCCAAACATGCTAGTCGACTACGTCCACGAAGTTCGCGTACTGGGCGGCGAAGAGGTTCGCGTGCGTCATGTCAATGGGCCGGAGTCGCCAGTTCATATGCGCCTTCTGGTCGAGCTTCGAGGCAGAGTTGCACCTGACTATCGCGCCTTCTCCGGCGACGGATGGGAACTATTTGAGTAGTTGCGGATCGATTAGCGCGACAGCTGCAGCCTTATCGTCCTGCGGCTTTGCACGAGGCAGCAAGTGGCCATTTGGATCGCTCACAGTCTCCCACTGACGACATCCGCGTAGCACTTCATTGAGGTAATTAGATTTCTGCGCGTATGCGACCCAGTCTGTCAAGCGGAGGTGTGACATAGTGTTATAAGCACCGTCGGACGCAAGGGCGACCCACGGTGTATCGCCGGTTAGCCGGGTGAAGGCGAGAGCGTGAATTGCGGCGGACGGGCTAGTTTCGGCGATCCAGTAGCCCCCTGCCCTGTTACGGTGCCGGGCCTGCTGAGCTTGAAGTTCGCGGAGTAATGCGCGGTGCTCGTCGTCGTAGCCGTGGCCGGCGGCGAGGCGTTCGCGGTACTTGCGGCGGGGTTCGAGGTCCAGGCGGTCTATCCGGTCGTCGGTCAGGATTTCGCCGCCGGGGAGGATCACCGTGTTGTCGCCGAGGAGGAGTAGGTCAAGGTGCTCGTCGCGTTCGCGGGCGATCGTGACCGTGCTCGATGGCGACTCCCCTGCCTTCAGGTCGTAGTGAGCCGCGGTGGCTTTGATGCCTTCGGCCAGGATCTCGTGGAGGTCGGCGGTCGGATCAGCCGTGAGGGCGTCGGCGAGGAAGCGGCCGAGGTAGTCGGCGTAGGCGGATGCTGGGACGAGCACCGGGACGAAGGCGGATGCGCCGTCGAGGAGGATGACCGCGTGCGGGGTCACGAAGATCTTGTCGGCGCTCTCCTCCATCGGCGGGAGCTGCGCGGTTGTGACTCGCATGTGTTCACCAAACGTAGGGTCCTGCGGCAAGTTTGCTGTCGGTGATGGTGAGCCCGTCGTAGGTCGCTCGCACGACCAGCGACATCGGCTGCTGCCCGACCTGCCGGAACACGTCGGCGAGATGCGCTCGGAGGTAGTGCGTCGCGCCGAGTGATCCGATCCCGTGGATACCCGCGATGTGGACGATCACACGGTTGTCGATCATGTGCCGGGCCACATATGCCACGTCGGCCGACTGCGGCGCGGGCTCGTCGGACGGCGAACCGATCCGAGTGCCGTCCTCGCGCTGCTCGATCCACCACCGCCCGTTGTCCTCGTTCATCGCCAAGGCGGGATCACGGGAGAGCAGGTCAGCGCCGATGGGAGCGGACTTCGGACCGCACACAACGATCGTGTCTCCGGCCAGCGGCTCGGTCCGGTCGGGCTCGATCTGGTAGCGGGAGGTGGCGAGCGAGAGCGCGGTCAACAGCGCTTCGAGCTGATTGGCGGTCTCGGCGTCCTCGGCTGCGATCAACGGGCGTTCGCGGTCGGTCGTCTGGTACCGGTACGGCACGCCGATGCTCACCGGGCCGACGCCGAAGAACGCGCGCTCCGCGGCGGGTGCCGTGCTGCGGATCTGCGTGATCCGGCCCTTCGTGATGCCGAGCGCTCCGGCGATCTCGGTGTAGCTCATGCCCAGCTCACGATGCGCTTCCTCGATCGCGGCCTTCCGGAGCCGCGCCAGCTCGGTCGCCCGTTGCTGGTAGGTCGTGAGCAGCTCGGTAGCGCGCTTGCCCCGCCGGATCGGGTCGGGGTCGCGCCGGACGCTATC
This sequence comes from Amycolatopsis sp. NPDC006125, assembly GCF_040614195.1. Taxonomy (NCBI): domain Bacteria; kingdom Bacillati; phylum Actinomycetota; class Actinomycetes; order Pseudonocardiales; family Pseudonocardiaceae; genus Amycolatopsis; species Amycolatopsis sp. NPDC006125. The sequence continues at coordinate 95,901 of NZ_JBEXTZ010000004.1, read as the reverse complement.
GAAGTCCTCGGTGCTCACAAGGTCGGAGTTTAGACCCCCTTGACGCTCTCCGTCAGGGGCCGGTACATTGCTGTTTAGACCCCCTAGACACGGCAGGGCGCGCTATAGCGCGAGTGTTTAGGGGCCTAAACCGGCCGAGATGGCCACGAGACGAGGAGTTCGAAGAGATGGCGATCAGCAGGGGGCACCGGTTCCCGGTCGAGTTCGATGAGGCGTTTCCGCAGGGTCTGGTGATGGTGGGTGAGGTGTCGCCGGACAACGAGTACCAGTCGCGGGAGGACCGGGCGGCGGGTCGTCCGGCGCGGCAGCGCGTGGACGAGATCACCGGTAAGCGGCAGTGGAAGGTCACGGTGACCGACCCGTCGGAGCCGAACGCGAAGCGGGCTTCGTTCGAGGTGACGTTGCTGGCTGATGTGCAGCCGGTGCCGACGACGGGTGAGGTGCTGCCGGGGATGCGCCCGGTCGAGCTGGAGGGCTTGACCGCGGAGCCGCGTGTGGCTGGCAACGGTGAGTTCAAGTACCAGTCGTACGTGTTCCGGGCGTCCGGGTTCAAGGCGGTCAACGCGGGTGGCGGCCGGGGCAAGTCGCAGGGCGGGCCGGCTGAGTCGGCCAAGGCCGCGTGACGGGTGTGGTCACGATGACCTGCCACGACACCAAGCCGCCCAAGTTTCGGCTGAACGAACAGCCGGGTCCGCCGGGCTACATGTACGAGAACGTCGCGAACCACGTGGCGGCGCGGATCGAGGCGGGGGAGCTGCCTCCGCACACGCCGCTGGCAAGCGAGCGGGAGTTCGCCAAGGAGTACGGCGTCTCGCTCGGCACCGCCCGCCACGCGATCGAGATCCTGCGCAAGCGCGGCCTGGTGGTCACGATCCCGTCCAAGGGCACGTTCGTGACGGACCGGCGGAGTTCCTGAACCCGGCACGGGGACGAGTGAAGGAGTGTGACCGTCCCGCTCGTCCCCGTGCCATCCCACCCACGACCACGAGGGGAGGTGATGGTGGTGTCGCCGAGGCTACCGCGCTCCCGACGCCGCTGGTTCATCCGGCGTCGGTGCTGGATCTGCGGAGGACGGCAACGAGTGATGCGAGACAGAGTGCTTGTTTGTAAGGCCTGCCAACGGAAGTCGGTCGAAGGCCTCTAAGTCCAGATAGGACTAAAGCTAACGCGCGAAGGGTTCGTGCGGCGATGTCGTGCGCCCTGATTCACGTCCCGAGTTGTTAGGCGCAGAAGCGGTACCTGGCTACCAACCTTTCCCGCTTCTGCGCTGTCCACACCTGACGGAGCAGACGTTGAAGACCATAGACAACCGTACACAACCAGCGTCAAGAGACCGCGTCCCGGCGCGGTGTGGTGCGTGCCGCAGGTTCGCCCGTTTGGCACCGGGGGACACTGAGTGCGCTACGTGCGCGGGGCGGCTGCCCCTGGACATTCCGTCTGGGGGTGGCCGCTGATGGACGCGCACACCTTCGGAGTTCTCCTGCTCGGCAGTGGTGCCCTGGCCGTGGTCGTCTGGGTGCTGCACAAGCTCGGCAAGGCACTGGCCGGGATCGCGGAAGCGCTGGCCGCTGCTGCGGTGGTGTTCCTCGCCTTGTGGTGGCTGTGCAAGGGCGCGTTCTGGGTCATCGCGCAGATCGTGATGCACCCGCGCACCAGCCTCACCGTCATCGCCGTGGCGGCCTGGTGCTACTGGCTCGGCTGGCTCTCGCTGGTCGTCACCCTGACCGTGGTGGCGTCGGGGCTGGCCTCGTGGCGGTGGTTCCACCTGGTGTCCTACGACCAGTGGGCCGGGCGGATGCTGCGGACGTGGTGGCAGAAGTGGGCGATCTACATGCCCAAGCTGCCCGAGTGGCTGCACGCCTGCGGCCTGAGCGTCAAAGACGACGCCATCCCCGTCGACGTGACAGTGACATTGGTGGGGCGCAAGAAGGTGTCAAGGGAGCAGCGGTCGGCCGGGGTGCGCGTCCCGAAGGTGAAGCGGGTGCGCTCCGGGCCGTCCTGGGATGAGGTGCAGGTCCGGTTGGTGCCGGGGCAGAAGCCGGAGGACTTCGACGACGCCGCCCGCGCCCTGGCCTCCGCCCGGAAGGTCAGCCGGTGCCAGGTGCGGGAGATCGCCCCCAACGTCGTGTCGATCGACTTTCAGCGTCGCAACCTGCTCGCCGCGCCCGTGCCGTGCCCGGAGATCGGGGAGCGGGCGGTGGATCTGCGGCGGGTGTGGTCCGGGCGGACCGAGTACGGGCAGGACTGGCGCGTCCCGCTGCACGGCTCCGGCAGTCACACGCTCGTAGCAGGGGCCTCGGGGGCGGGGAAGAACTCGATGATGTGGTGCCCGCTGGTGTCCATCGCCCCGGCTATCCGGGATGGCCTGGTGCGGGTCTCCGGCATTGACCCGAAGGGGATGGAACTCGCGTACGGGCGCGGGATCTTCCACCGCTACGCGGTCACCCCGAGGGACGCGCTCGAAGTCCTGGACGAGCTGGTGGCCGCGATGGACGCTCGCAAGGCCGAGTTCGCCGGGCGGGTCCGGAACGTCCCGATCAGCACGGAGAACCCGTTGGAGCTGGTCGAGTTCGACGAGATCGGTGCGCTGACCAAGTACACCGACCGCAAGACGCGGGAGCAGATCGTGGAACGCGTCGCGCTGCTGACCACGCAGGGCCGCGCTCTGGGCTTCACGGTGCGCGGTTATGTGCAGGAGCCGACGAAGGACACGGTTCCGGTGCGGGAGCTGTTCCCCCGCCGTATCTGCCTCCGCGTCACCTCAAAGTCTCACGTCGGCATGGTTCTCGGTGACCAGGCCTACGAGCGAGGTGCGTGGGCCAACCGCATCGGCGAGTCCGAAGCGGGCACCGGCTACGTGTGGGGCGAGGGCATCCGTGAGCCGCTGCGGGTCCGGGCTGGGTGGGTCCCGGATGAGGCGGTCAAGGCGCTCGAAGCGTTCGTGACCGGCGGTGCTGTCGTGCCGTTCCGCAGCCCTGAGGGCGGTGTTGCGGCGTGAGGACTGCCTTGGAGACGTTGACTCGGGCGTTCTGGGGGCACTTGCGGGACTTTCCGCTTCCGGAGCCGTGCCGGGTGACGCTGCACCCGGGCGTGCCGGAGATCCAAGTGCAGGTGGCTCCCGGTGAGGCCGGCACGCATCTCGCCGAGCTGCTGCTGTGGGCCTACACGCTCGACCTGGTCACCGCGACGTGGTGGCGCACCGAGCAGAACAACCTGCACATCACCATTCGCGGTCGGTCGCAAGGCGGGGCGCAATTCCTTGTGTACGGCGGGGTTGCGTGGCGGCACTGCGGCGGCCTGGTGCAGCTCGCGAACGGTGCTCGTGAGGGCGTCTCGATCGACGAGCTGTACACGCTGCGGATGCTGCTCGACGAGCAGGCGGTGGAGGTGGCCGCGTGAGCACTCGTGCTGAGCGGATGCGGCTACCGCTGTCCACGGAAGTCATGAAGGCCACGGCGGAGAAGCACGGGGTGTGCGTGCGGCCGTTCACGATGGAGGTCGGCGACCCCGACACCGGCGAGCTCCGCTACGTCGCCGTGCCCTGCGGCTCCACCGTGGAGAGCGTGTGCGGGCCGTGTGCGAAGAAGGCGAAGGCGTTGCGGATGGCGCAGTGCCGGGAGGGCTGGCACCTCACCGAGGAACCGGACTTCACCCCGGCCCCGCCCACGGCTGAGCAGAAGGAGTTGATGGAGTTCCGCGCCGATCTCGTGGCGCGGTATCGGGAGGCGGTCGAGCACGGTGAGGAGGGCCAGGCCGACGAACTCCGCGACGAGATCCGCGGAGTCGATGGAGAACTTCGGCAACTCGGCATGCGCGGCCGCCTGCCCTCTCCGGATCTTCCCTCGAAGCGGCCGGTGAAGCGGTCGACGAAGCGGCGGCAGGACGCACCGAACCTGCCCCGGAAGAAGGTCGCCAAAACGACGGTGGGCCGGGAGTATGCGGGGAAGTTCCGGCCGTCGATGTTCGTGACGCTGACCTGCGACACCTATGGGCGGGTGCGGGAGGACGGGACACCGGTCGATCCGGGCAGCTATGACTATCGGCGGGCGGCGCGGGATGCGGTGCACTTCTCGTCCCTGGTGGATCGGTGGTGGCAGAACCTCCGCCGCGTCGTCGGCTGGGACGTCCAGTACTTCGCGACCGTTGAACCCCAGAAGCGCACCGCCCCGCACCTGCACGCGGCATTGCGGGGGTCGATCCCGCACGACGTGCTGCGGCAGGTCACCGAGGCCACCTACCACCAAGTCTGGTGGCCCCGGCACGACGAACCGGTCTACGGCGGGGACCGGCTGCCCGCGTGGGACGCGCGAATCAAGGGGTTTGTGGATCCGGAGAAGCACGAGCCGTTGACGCCGTGGGAGGAGGCGGTGGAGGAAGTCGAAGAACCCGCCCACGTGGTCACGTTCGGGAGGCAGGTGCACTCCAAGGGCATCCTCGGCGGCACCGAAGAAGCCGGACGCCACATCGGCTACCTGACCAAATACCTCACCAAGTCCACCGGCGAAGTGGTCGAAGCCACGAGCGCCCGGCAGCGGGAACACCACGACCGGCTCCACGCCGAACTCGCCATCACCCCGTGCTCGCCCCGCTGCGCGGTCTGGCTGCTCTACGGCATCCAGCCCCTCGGCGCGACCAGCCGGATGACTCCAGGGCACTGCAAAGGCAGGGCACACCGGCGGACCACCCTCGGGCTCCCCGGCCGGCGGGTGCTCGTCTCGCGCAAGTGGTCCGGCAAGTCGCTGGCCGATCACAAGGCCGACCGGAAGGCGTTCGTGCGGGACATGCTCGCCAACGTCGGCATCGTCAAACCCGAGCAGGACACCTCGCGGCTGATCTGGCGCAAGGTCCAACCCGGCGACCGAGACGCGCCACCACGCGCGCACCTGCTCATGCGCGCCATCTCCGAGCGGATCACCTGGAAAGCCGAGTACGACAGAGCACTACTCGCGGCCCATCCGCCCGGTCCAGAAACTTCGGCAACTCCACTGGCGGCCTGATCGATTGGGGGACGAGACCTTGGAATCCAAGTACCTGACCGTCGAGGAAGCGGCGGACTACATCAACACCGGTGTTCGGTTCATCCGGCGATTGATCGCGGAGCGGCGGATCGCGTTCCACAAGGTCGGGGCGCACGTCCGGTTGGCGGTGGAGGACCTGGAGGCGTTCGTGGCGGCCGGGCGGGTTGAGCCGATCACGCGGGCGTCGGTGCTGCGGGACCTCGGGAAGGCGGCCTGATGCCCAACAACAAGGGACGCAAGCGGCGGTTCGGGAGCATCCGCAAGACCTCGCTCGGTGAGTTCCAGGCAAGCTATCTCGGGCCGGATGGGAAGCGGCACTTCGCCCCGCATCGGTTCAAGAAGGAGCGGGATGCGGACCGCTGGCTGAACGGGGTCGAGGCGGTGATCGTCGCCGGGGACTGGACTGATCCGGACCGGGCGAAGATCACGCTCGCCGAGTACGCGGAGCGGTGGATCGTCGAACGGCCGGGGCTGCGGCCGCGCACGGTCGAGCTGTACCGGTGGTTGCTGCGTAAGCACATCACGCCGTACATCGGCGACGTCCCGCTCAACCGGTTGTCGGCGGCGACTTTTCGGCAGTGGCGGGCCGATCGGCTGGTGGCCGGGGTGTCGGCGTCGGTGCTGGCGAAGTGCTACCGGCTGCTCCGGGGCGTGCTGAACACCGCGGTCGATCCGGACGAGTTGATCGCCAAGAACCCGTGCAAGATTCCGGGCGCGGAGAAGGAGACGCCGGAGGAGCGGCCGTTGGTCACGGTGGGGCAGGTCTTCGAGATCGCGGCGGCCCTTCCTGAGCGGTTCTCGGCGATGGTGCTGCTTGCGGCGTTCGGGTCGCTGCGGTTCGGGGAGGTGACTGCGCTGCGGCGGTGCGACGTGGCGGAGGACGCGAGTCAGGTTCGGGTGGTGCGGCAGTTCGTGGAGGTGCCCGGTCAGGGTGTGGTGGCTGGGCCGCCGAAGTCGCGGGCCGGGGTGCGGACCGTGACCCTTCCGCAGGCGATCCGGCCGGACATCCTCAGGCACATGTCGGAGTTCGTGGGACCGGACCCGGAGGCGCTGCTCTTCACCGGGGAGAAGTCCGGTGGAGCGATTCGCCGGCCGAACTTCAACCAGCGGACCCGGTGGACCGAGGCCGTGACCAAGCTCGGGCTGGAGGGGCTGCACTTCCACGACCTGCGGCACGCGGGCAACGTCTGGGCGTCGAAAGCGGGCATGTCGACCCGGGACCTCATGGCGCGGATGGGGCACGACGACATGCGGGCGGCGTTGATCTACCAGCGGGCTACGAGCGAGGCGGATCAGCACATCGCGGACCGGCTCTCGAAGCTCGTCGAGGAGCACCGCAGAGGGCCCGCGTGATGTTGTTGGGATGTTGCTGGAGATAGCAGAAGGGGTGCCTCCCGAGATCGGGTGGCACCCCTTCTGACCTGCGAAGAGCGGATGACGGGAATCGAACCCGCGTTCTCAGCTTGGGAAGCTGATGTTCTACCATTGAACTACATCCGCAGCGACGCACAGCATACACAAACGTCGCCCCCTGGTGAGAGCACCCCCTTGACTCTGTGGGTCGCAAGTGACAACACTCGTTGTCGAGAGGGTGGTGGGTGCATGGACGAGCGACTGCCGGATCCCGAGTTGTTCCGCCGTGGGGGTTTCAGCCTCGCGGCCAAGGTCTTCGTCAAGCACGACATCCGCGCCACCGAGCGCCAGGTGCGCCGCTTCCGGGAGTTCGCCCAGGTGCAGGACCCGAGGGCCGACGCGGTCGTCGCGCTGTTCCGTCGTCTTCCGAAGAACCGCGGGCGGCAGCTGTTCGAACAGGCGCTCGCCGACGGCATCCACAGCTTGGACAACCCGCCGCCGGAACTCGTCGACTTCTTCGAGCACGTCGAGGCCACCCCGTACTGGGTCGACCCCGCCCGGCTCGACCGGGGCGCGCGGGCCATCATCCGCACCGGCGTGCTCGGCCTCTTCCCGCTCGGCGACATGTCCCTCATGGGCGGCTACCTCGCCTCGCGCGCGACGAAGGCCCTCGTCGCCACCGGGGAGATCGAACGGATGGCCAGCCAGCGCCTCGTGGAGACCGCGGCTTGGTGGATGGACGTCACCACCCCGGGCGCGCTGGCCATGCACGGCACGGGCTACGCCTCCGCCCTGCGCGTCCGCCTCGTGCACGCCCACGTCCGCGCCGCCCTGAACCGCCGCCCCGACTGGGACTACGACGAGTGGGACAAGCCGGTCAACCAGGTCCAGACCGCCGGCACGCTGCTCCTGTTCTCCCTCGTCTTCGTCTACGGCACCCGGCTGCTCGGCATCCGCTACAGCGACCGCGAACGCGCCGACATCCTGCACCTCTGGCGCTACGTCGGCTGGCTGCTCGGCGTCGACGAGGAGCTCCTGCCCGCCACAGAAGACGACGCCTGGCGCCTGTTCTGGCTACTCGCGTCCACCGAGTTCATCCCCGACGAGGACAGCAAACGCCTCGCCCGCGCCCTGCTCGAAACGCACGCGGCGATCGGCGACGGGCGCGGCGCCGTCGGCAAGGTCCTCTCCCACGTCTCGGTCGCCGTGCACTCCTCCATCAGCCGCCTGGTGCTGGGCAAGTCCAACGCCGACTTCCTGGAGATCCCCAACGACCCGATCGCACAGGGCGCCATCCTCGCGGTGGCCGCGGGCAACTTCGCCGCCGAGACCGCGCGCCGCTTCATCCCGGGCGCGACGGCGCTGCAGGAGTACCTCGGCACCCTCGAACGCCGCCGCTACGTCGACCGCCTCGGCAAGACCTTCAAACTCGATCCCACCTACGCCCGCCACATGAAGGCGGCCTAGCTAGGGTTGGTGCGAGTAGAGGGAGGCCCTCCGGTCGAAGTGGATGTTGCGACCTCCCCACCAGCCGCCTGGAGGTCTTCGCCGGTCGCGTCGGAGCGGAGAGCGAAGCCAGGTGGCAGGACATCACTTCCCTCCTCACCGCAGCCCGCACCGCCTTGCGCCAGCAGTGCCACTCGGCCCTCGCCGGCGAGCTGAGCCTGGGTTTCAACTGACCTCGGGCGCAACCGATATCAAATGGGGCGGCAGCTAGCTTTCCTGACCTCGCCAACTTGTGTAGGCAGGCTGGCCATGATGGCCTGACTGGCTTGCCTAGGCAGGCTAGCTAAGGTGAAGCCGTGCTGCTCAGTGACCGCGACCTCCGCAAAGAGCTCGAAGCCGGCCGTCTCGGCATCGACCCCTTCGACCCGGCGATGCTCCAGCCGTCCAGCATCGACGTGCGGCTGGACCGGTTCTTCCGCGTGTTCAACAACAGCCAGTACACCCACATCGACCCCAAGCTCCAGCAGGACGAGCTGACGTCGCTGGTCGAGAAGGACGGCGAGGACGCCTTCGTCCTCCACCCGGGTGAGTTCGTGCTCGCCTCGACGTTCGAGCTGGTCACGCTGCCCGACGACCTCGCGGGCCGCCTCGAGGGCAAGTCCTCCCTCGGCCGCCTCGGGCTGCTCACGCACTCCACCGCCGGCTTCATCGACCCCGGCTTCACCGGCCACATCACGCTGGAGCTGTCCAACGTCGCGAACCTGCCGATCACTCTGTGGCCGGGCATGAAGATCGGCCAGCTGTGCCTGTTCCGGCTCACCAGCCCGGCCGAGAACCCGTACGGCTCGGCCGCCGTCGGCTCCCGCTACCAGGGCCAGCGCGGCCCGACGCCGTCGCGCGCCCACCTGAACTTCCACATCGCCGACACCAACCGCTAAAGCCCGAGCAGCTCACGGGCCCGCCGGGCGGCTTCCACCAGGTCCCCGGTGATCAGCGAGTCGACCCCCCGCAGGCCGGCGCGGTCGAGCAGGCGCTTCTCGTTCAGAACCCACTCGCCGCGCTCGGCCAGCACCGCGTGCCCGGCCTGCATCGCCGCCGTGGCGAGCGCGCCCGCGAACTCCGCCACCTGCCCGCGCGGCGCGTAGTTGTGTTCGGCGTAGGTCAGTGTCAGCGACGCCCGCTCGCGCCAGACGGCGGGCGCCGACTTCCGCAGCGCCTCCGGGAACTCGACCTCGGGCAGTGAACCGCGCAGCACCCGGTTCACCGCCAGCTCGGCGACGACCAGGTAACTCGGGATCCCGGCCAGGTGGAACATCAGCGGCTCCCAGTGGAACCGGCCCGCCCGCGCCTCGGCCAGCTCGTGCTCGACCACGTCCAGGTCGCGGTAGTGGACGTCGGCCCGGCGCCCGTCGATCGTCAGCCACGCGCCACCGTTGAACACGCCGCCGCCCCAGCCGCCGATCTCGGACACCTCACCCGGCCAGCCCAGCGCACGCAGGTCGGCGGGGTCGAAGCGCCCGCGGTAGTAGATCGCGAAGTCCCAGTCGCTGTCTGGGCGCGCAGTGCCCGTCGCCCGTGAGCCGCCCAGCGTCGCGGCCTGGACGCCGGGCAGGCCGGCCAGTCGCTCGGCCACCTCGTCTTCGAAGGTCATGCGTCCAAACTCCCATGATCGGGTGGTCCATGTCACCCGGTGGTACGGCATGGACTGGACCATTTTGTAGGTTGCTCCGAATGGAGGAAACACCTCAGGCAAAGGAGCACGGGTCGTGAGTTCGACGACGACCGGGGAGCGAGCCGGTCAGCAACATCTCGCCCATGTCGTGTTCATCGCCGGCGCAGCCGCGGTCGGCGGGTTCCTGTTCGGGTACGACAGCTCGAACATCAACGGTGCCGTCCTCGGCATCCAGCGGCACTTCGAGGTCGGTGACGGGGTGACCGGGCTGACCGTGTCGAGCGCGCTGATCGGTTCGGCCGTCGGCGCCTGGTTCGGCGGGCTGCTGTCCGACCGGATCGGCCGCATCCGGACCATGCAGCTCGCGGCGGTCCTGTTCCTGGTCAGCGCCCTCGGAGCGATGTTCCCGTTCAGCGTGTGGGACCTGGCGATCTGGCGCGTGGTCGGCGGCATCGCGATCGGTGTCGCGTCCGTGATCGGCCCGGCCTACATCGCCGAGGTCGCGCCGCCCGCCTACCGCGGCAGGCTCGCCTCGCTGCAACAGCTGGCGATCGTCCTCGGCATCGGGGTGTCCGCGCTGGTCAACTGGGTCATCAAGGCCCTCGCCCCGATCGGCGCGGACGGCGCGCACGACCTCAACGGCAACCTCGGCGGCATCGAGCCGTGGCAGTGGATGCTGGGCGCCGCGGCGGTGCCCGCGGTGATCTACTTCGTGCTCGCCTCGATCATCCCCGAGTCGCCGCACTTCCTGCTGGCCAACGGCAAGATCGAGCGGGCGCGCAAGGTGCTGCGCGAGGTCGAGGGCGGTGACGTCGACGCCAAGCTCGAAGACATCCGCCGCAGCCTGAAGACCGAGAAGCGGTCCCGGGTCCGCGACCTCGTCGGCGGCCGGTTCGGGCTGCTGCCGATCGTGTGGGTGGGCATCGCGCTGGCGGTGTTCCAGCAGTTCGTCGGCATCAACGTGATCTTCTACTACAGCGACACGTTGTGGCACTCGGTCGGCCAGAACACCGACTCGCTGCTGATCTCGATGGTCAGCCCGGTCATCAACATCATCGGCACGTTCATCGCGATCGCCTTCATCGACAAGGTCGGCCGCAAGCCGCTGCTGCTGATCGGCTCGGTCGGCATGCTGGTCGGCCTCGGCGTGGCGGCGATCGCGTTCGGCAACGCGCAGACCGTCGGCGGCGAGCTGAGCCTGCCGGGCGCCTGGGGCCCGATCGCGCTGGTGTTCGCGAACCTGTTCGTGATCTCCTTCGCGATGTCGTGGGGCGTGATCCTGTGGGTCATGCTCGGCGAGATGTTCCCGCTGCGCATCCGCGGCGCCGCGCTGGCCGTGGGCACCGCGGCGAACTGGGTCGCCAACTGGGCGGTCACGGTCAGCTTCCCGAGCATGGCCGACTGGAATCTGTCGATCACCTACTGGATCTACGCGGCGTTCGCGCTGCTGTCGATCCCGTTCGCGCTGCGCTTCGTCCGCGAGACCAAGGGCACCGCGATCGAGGACGTCAGCTGACGAACGCCCGCTCGATGATGGCCCTGGTGTCGGCGCCCGCGGGCAGCGTGCCGAACGCGATGCCCCAGTCGCCGCCGAGGCGGGACGCGCAGAACGCGTCCGCGATCGCCTTGGGCGCGAAGCGCACCAGCAGCGAGCCCTGCAGCACCAGGGCCATCATCTCGGCCAGCCGCCGCGCCCGGTACTGGAGGTCCTCCAGGTCGGACAGCTCCTTGCGCACCCGCGCGATCGCGTCGTCCAGCCGGGCGTCGGCGCCCGCGGCGAGGTCGAGTTCGGCGAAGAACGCCTCCACCGACTCCGGCTGCTTGCCCATGGCGCGCAGGGAATCCAGCGCCGCGACGTTGCCGGACCCCTCCCAGATGGACAGCAGCGGCGCCTCGCGGTAGAGCCGCGGCATGCCGGAGTCCTCGACGTAACCGTTGCCGCCCAGGCATTCCAGCGCCTCGGCGGTGTGCGCGGGGCCGCGCTTGCACACCCAGTACTTCGTGACCGCGAGCGCCAGCCGCCGGAACGCCTGCTGGTCCGGGTTCGCGGTCGCGCCGGCCAGCCGCAGCGCGACGGTGGTGGCCGCCTCGGACTCGACGACCAGGTCCGCCAGCACGTTCGCCATCGCGGGCTGGTCCACCAGGTTCGCGCCGAACGCCTTGCGGTGCCGCGCGTGGTGCACGGCCTGCACGACGCCTTGGCGCATCAGCGAAGTGCTGCCGAGGACGCAGTCGAGGCGAGTGTTGTTGACCATCTCGATGATGGTCGGCACGCCGCGGCCCTCCTCGCCGACGAGCCAGCCGACCGCGCCGTCGTACTCGATCTCGGACGAGGCGTTGGACTTGTTGCCCAGCTTGTCCTTGAGGCGCTGGAAGAAGATGCGGTTGCGGGAGCCGTCGGGCAGCACGCGCGGCAGCAGGAAGCAGGACAGGCCGCCGGGCGCCTGGGCGAGGGTGAGGAACATGTCGGACATCGGCGCCGACGTGAACCACTTGTGGCCGGTCAGCACGTACGTGCCGTCACCCGCGGGCCGCGCGGTGGTGGTGTTGGCGCGCACGTCGGAGCCGCCCTGCTTCTCGGTCATCGACATGCCGGCGATCAGGCCGCGCTTGGTGGCCGGGACGCGCAGTCCGTAGTCGTACTCGGTGGCGGCGAGCAGCGGCTCGTAGGCGGCCGCCAGCTCCGGGTTGTGGCGCAGCGTCGGGACCGCGGCGTAGGTCATCGAGATCGGGCAGATGTGGCCGCCCTCGGCCTGGTTCCAGACCAGCACCTTGGCGGCGCGCGCGACGTGCGCGCCTTCGCGGTCGTCACGCCAGGGGGTGGCGTGCAGGCCGTGGCCGACGGCGACGGTCATCAGCTCGTGCCAGTAGGGGTGGAACTCGACCTCGTCGACGCGGTTGCCGTAGCGGTCGTGGGTGTGCAGCTTCGGCGGGTTCTCGTTGGCGACGCGGCCCCACTCCTGGCCCTGGGCGCTGCCGGCGAGGCGGCCCAGCTCGTGGACCTCGTTCTCGGCCCAGGCCGCGCCCTCGCGGCGGAGGCCGTCGAGGAGGGCCGCGTCGTCGGCGACGTCGTAGTCGACCAGCGGCGGGACCTGGTTCAACACCTCGTGCGTGTCAGGCATCCTTGCCTCCCAGTGCGCGGAAGATGAACGTGCGGAGCGCGCCGACCGCGTCGGCGCTGTCGGTGGTCAGGGGGCCGATGAGCACCTCGGCGGCGCCACCGACCAGTGCGGCCGCGGTGAGGTCGGCGTCCTGCGGCGGCAGCCCGCCGGTGCGGACGCCCTCGCGGACGTGGCGGGCGAGCTCGTCCCGGAAGACGCGCCGGAAGACGATGCGCTCGGCCTCGATCGGGGCGTCGACCGGCTCGGCCAGCAGGGCGTACGCCTGGCGGGGCACCTTGAGCGCGCGCTCGGCGAAGGTCTCGACGATGGCGGCGACGCGCTCGGCGGGGCTGCCGGGCCGCTCCGCGGCCTGCCGGACGGCCTCCACCTCGTGGTTCACGACGTTGCGGAACAGCTCGACGACCAGCTCGGCCTTGCCGGGGAAGTGGCGGTAGACCGTGCCGGTGGCGACGCCGGCCTGCTCCGCGACGGCACTCACGGAGCAGCCCGCGTAGCCACGCTCGGCGAGGATCTCACCGGCGGCGGTCAGGATCGCCTCGCGCTGCGCGTCGAGGCGAGCCTGGACCTGAGGGGTGCGTCGGTAGGGCACGGGAAGAAGTGAAGCACTGATTCAGCGCTTCACGCAAGGGCCTCCCGGTAGACGGCGCGAGTCAGACCGGTGATCCGGTCCGCGGAGTCCGCCCAGCTCAGCGTGGTCGGTTCGGAGGTGAGGACGACGACGATGCGCCGGCCGCCGTCGGCAGTGCCGCTGGTGTGCATGACCCGGCTGGTCAGGTCCACGTCGCCGCTGGAGGCGACGGCGAGTGCCGACCGGGCCTCGGGCGAGGCGAGCACGCGCTTGGTGTTCTCGGAAACGCACTCCTCGCCCGGGGCCGGTGCCGCGCCGAAGCCGGACCAGCCCTGCTTCACCGCGCCCGGCCGCCGGAGCGCGCTCGGGATGCCGAACGACTGGTCGAACCCGTCGTCGCCGCACTTCGTGAACTGCTCCAGGTTGTCCATGATGAAGTCGCGGAACTTCGGGTGCGCCTCCTCCAGGACGTAGGAGTAGGTCTTCGCGATGTCCGCGGCGCTGACCGCGGTGTAGCCCCACGTGCCGCGCTTCTCGGCGGGCGGCGGCGCGGTGTCGGTGAGACCGATCTTCGCGACCATCCGGTTGACGATCTCCTCCCAGCCGTCGCGCACCCACAGCACACTGGCCGCGTCGTCGTTGCTGGAGCGCAGCATCGGTTCCAGCAGCGCGAGGTCGTCCGCCGGGATCTCGTAGTCCGGCCCGTGCGATTCGAGGTAGTCCAGCGCGATGAACAGCTTCACCAGCGAGGCCGACCGGTACTGCCGGTGTTCGTTCGCGGCATGGACCGCACCGGTTTCACGGTCGAGCACCGTGTACCCGGCGGTCATGCCGTCGGGCAGTTCGGCGGCTTGCGCGGGCACGGCCAGAAGCGCCGTCGACGCCACGAACGCGGCGGCGAGGCTCAGGATCTTACGCACGTCGGTTCCCCACAGATCGATGATCGAATTGGTGAGGCGCACACTATCGCCTCGTCAGGTTTCGACCAGCGGGCGCAGTGCGTTCACCAGATCTTCCTCGCGGGGGCTTTGCAGCATCCGGTAGTCCGGGCGGCCACCGTTGTCCGCGGAGACCGAGCTCGGGCACACGTCCCCGCTCTCCAGGGTGAACTCCGCGACCGGCCGGGAGGTGCGTGCTTCGAACACGCGGTAGGCGTAGGAGGTGCGCAGGAAATCCACCTCGTGGGCTCCGCCGTACGTGCAGGTGGTCGCGACCTCGCCGGCCGAAACGGCGTACTCGCAGACGATCAGCTGGACCGCGGACTCCGGCTCGCCTTCGGCGTCCCACTCGACGGGCACGCGCAGGCTCCACGTGTCGTAGGGCCGGCCGACATCGCCGACGCCATCTCCCGCGTTGACGAAGAGCACGGGGTGCACTCCGCTGCCGCTGTAGGGCGCGGCGCGGTCGGTGTAGGCGTTGGGGTGCCGCACCTCGGCGTCGGGGCGGCCGACCGGGCACGGGTTCGGCGGGAGCACCGGCGCCGGTTCCGAGGACACCGGCTCGTCCTCGAAAAGGGCTTCCCCGTAGAGCGGCAACGTCACGAGGGCCAGCGCGAAGAGCACGGGGAAGACCAGCAGCCACCGACGCGACATTCCGCCCTCCCCAGCCCGGTCACCTACCGCCCGTAGCGTTTCGCGATCTCGCCGTACCGCGCAAGTACCGCGGCGCGCAGCTCGGGATCGCTGCGCGGCACGGGCTCGATGAAGACCTCGGTGACGTCGGAGAACTCGTCGTGCAGCTCGGCGGCGAGGCGGACGCACGCGCGCTCCACGTCCGCCGCCCCGAGCGCGTCGTCGAAGTCCACGCGCGCGCACACCAGGATCTGGTCCGTCCCCAGCAGCATCGTCTGCAGGTCGACCACCGACTCGATCTCGGGCGCTCCGGCCAGGTGCTCGCGGATCCCGCGCAGGACGGGCAGATCCGCCTGCCGCCCGATCAGCAGCCGCAGGTTCGTCCGGCCGAGCACGTACGCCACGACGGCCAGCAGCACGCCGATCAGGATCGACGCGACCCCGTCGTACACGGCGGAACCGGTGACGTGGTGCAGGAACAACCCGGCGAAGGCCAGCACCAGGCCGATCAACGCGGCCGAATCCTCCAGGAACACCGTCTTCGGCGCCGGGTCGTCGATGTAGCGCAGGAACTTCCAGATCGTCCGGTTCTGCTCCGCCGCGCCCCGCCGCACCTGGCGGAACGCCTGCGTCCACGACACCGACTCCAGGACGAACGCCAGCGCCAGCACGACGTACCCGACGATCGGACTGGTCTGCTCCACCGGCTCCCCGAACACCGTCGAGAAACCTTCGTACAGCGCGAAAGTCGCACCGGAGGCGAAGATGGACACCGCCGCGAGCAGCGACCAGAAGTACCGCTCCTTGCCGTACCCGAACGGGTGCACGACATCCGCCGGGCGGCCGGACCGGCGCAGCGCCGTGAGGAGGAGGATCTCGGTGAACGTGTCGGCCACCGAGTGCGCCGCCTCGGAGAGCATCGCCCCCGAACCGGTGATCACGCCGGCCACGGCCTTCATCACGGCGATGGCCAGGTTCACCCCACCCGCCAGCAACACGGTGAGGGTGCTTTCGCCGCCCGCGTCCCGGCGCTCCGGTTCCTCGCTCACCGGCCGATCCTACGAGCGGATCACAGCCGCTGCAGGCCGTCCAGCACGCGCTTCATCAGCTCGAGCGGCGGCCGCCCCTCGGCGGTCCGCTCGATGCCGTGGATGTGCAGCAACCCCAGTTCGGCCATGTCGGACAACAGCACCCTGGCCACGCCGAGCGGGATCGACAGCAGCGCCGCGACCTCCGCCAGCGAGCGCGGGGTGTCGACCACCGCGCGGACCGGCTGGTACTCCGCGCTCAGCGCGGGACCGGTCCACTTCGCGTCGGCGCGGACCGAGACCAGCGTCTCGATCGCCAGCTCGTAGACGGAGTGCGTGCGCCCCTTGGTCAGCACGTACGGCCGCACGCGCAGCCGGTTCTCGTCGTCGGGGTCGAGCAGCTCGGGGGGCTCCGGCTCGGCGGCGGGCGCGGGCTCGGGGCGGGGCCGCGGCGAGGGTTTGAACTCCTCGCGCGGTTCGGGGTCCGGCAACGGTTCGGGCTCCGGTTCGGGCGCGGGCCGCGGCTCGGGTTCACCGAACCGAGCGAGCTGCTTCTCGGTCGGGAACCGCGCGCCTGCGGCCCGTTTGGTCGTCGTGGTCTCGGCGGGGACAGGGCCCGGAGCTTGTGGTTCCGGGCCAGGGGGGTCGGCGTGTTCGCCGGTCAGCTTCCGCAACTGCTTCACGGACGGGAACCGGGCACCGGCGCGCGCGACCACCGGCTCACCGGCCGGTCCGGTCCCGTCGGGTACTCCCATGCTCAGCCCCGTTCGCGCGCGTCAGCATCCTCCGCGGGCAGCGTCGGCAGCGTGACGAACAGGATAACCCGGGTGTCGAGACCCCAACGGGTGGTGACGGTGAAGGCGCCCGCCGTGCGGAACGCGCTGGCGCGGGGTGGAACCCGCGTGCGCGAGGGTGGAACTCGGAGTCAGCGACGCACCCGCCCACGCGCGCGCACCTGCCCCGCGGGCGACAGCGCACCCGACCGGCCGCCCCACCGAGCCGCGCGGCCAGCGACGCACCCACTCCGCACCGCGGTGGGCGGCAATCCGCCGCCGGTGGCGGCCCTGCGGGTGGTGACGGTGAAGGCGCCCCCCCCGGCCGCACGTCCGCCCCGGCGGGTCGCGCGGCACCCGAGGCACTCCCGTCGAACCGTCCCGCGGGCGGTAACGACGAAGGCCACCCCGCCGCGGCGGGGTGGCCTTCGTGTGCACCGGAAGTTACTTGTCCTCGGTCGGCAGCGGCGTGCCGGTCGACACCTTGTCCGTCGGGGCGTCGGCCTCCAGCGGGTCCGACTCGACGGCCGGCAGCGAGTCCGCACCGGGCGCAGGCGCGGGCTGCGGGCGGCGCTTCACCGCCGACAGCAGCAGCTGCGAGACGTCGACGACCTCGACCTTCTCGCTCGCCTTGCCGTCGTTCTGCCGCGCGGTCACACCGTCGGTGAGCATGACGCGGCAGAACGGGCAGCCGGTCGCGATCTTCGACGGCGCGGTGCCGAGCGCCTCGTCCACGCGCTCGATGTTGATCCGCTTGCCGATCTTCTCTTCCATCCACATGCGCGCGCCACCGGCGCCGCAGCACATCGACCGGTCGCCGTGCCGCGGCATCTCGCGGAACTGCGCCCCCGACGCGCCGACCAGCTCACGCGGCGCCTCGTAGACCTTGTTGTGGCGGCCCAGGTAGCACGGGTCGTGGTAGGTGACGTCGTCGGCGATCGGCGCGACCGGCACCAGCCGCTTCTCCCGCACCAGGCGGTTGAGCAGCTGCGTGTGGTGCACGACCTCGAACTTCCCGCCGAGGTCCGGGTACTCGTTGGCGAGGGTGTTGAAGCAGTGCGCGCAGGTCGCGACGATTTTGCGGCTGCCCGCCTCCCGGCCCTCGAACACCGAGTTCAGCACCTCGACGTTCTGCTGCGCGAGCATCTGGAACAGGAACTCGTTGCCTGCGCGGCGGGCCGGGTCACCGGTGCACGACTCCTCCGGGCCGAGCACGGTGTACTTGACCCCCGCGATGTGCAGCAGCTCGGCCACCGCGCGGGTGGTCTTCTTCGCCCGGTCCTCGAACGCGCCGGCGCAGCCGACCCAGAACAGGTACTCGGTGTCGCCCAGCTCGCCGTCGAACACGGGCACCTCGAAGTCCAGGTCCTCGGCCCAGGCCATCCGGTCCTTGGCGTTCTGGCCCCACGGGTTGCCCTTGTTCTCCAGGTTCTTGAACATCCCGTTCAGCTCGGTCGGGAAGTTCGACTCGATCATGACCTGGTAGCGGCGCATGTCGACGATGTGGTCGACGTGCTCGATGTCCACCGGGCACTGCTCCACGCACGCGCCGCAGGTGGTGCACGACCACAGCACCTCGGGGTCGATGACACCGCCGTCGTCGCCGACCAGCGGGCGCTCGGCCTCGGCCAGCGCCAGCACGTCGATTCCGGCGTACGGGTTCTCGCCGGTCAGGCCGACCTCTTCACCCGTGACGTCCTTCTTGCCGCCCGCGAGCAGGTACGGCGCCTTCGCGTAGGCGTGGTCGCGGAGCTGGGTGATGACCAGCTTCGGCGACAGCGGCTTGCCGGTGTTCCACGCCGGGCACTGCGACTGGCAGCGGCCGCACTCGGTGCAGGTGGTGAAGTCGAGCCAGCCCTTCCAGCTGAAGTCCTCGATCTGGCCGGCGCCGAAGACGTCCTTCTCCGGGTCGGCCTCTTCGAAGTCGAGCGGCTTGCCGCCGCTCATCATCGGCTTCAGCGCGCCCAGCGCGGTGCCGCCGTCGGCCTCGCGCTTGAAGTAGATGTTGAAGAAGGCGCTGAAGCGGTGCCAGGCAACGCCCATGGTGAGCGTCTGGCCGACGATGTAGAGCCAGATCATGCCGGACAGCAGCTTGACCAGCGCGGTGATCGTGACGGCGACCGTGCTGGCGGGCAGGATCTCGGCGAGCGGCTTCGTGACGAAGCTCGTCCACAGCGCCGGGTCCTCGATGCCGCTGGAGATCTTGAACGCCTTCACGCCGAGGATGCCGAGACCCTCGACGATCACCACGGTCTCGACGAAGTAGGCCTGCTTGAAGTTCGACCCGGCGAAGCGCGACTGCCGGTCGGCGCGGCGCGGGTGGTTCAGCTGGCGGATGATCACCAGCGCGAGACCGCCGACGACGGTGCCGAGGCCGAGCAGTTCGGTGAGCAGCAGCCAGATGCTCCAGTTGCCGATGATCGGCCAGTGGAAGTGCGGGTCGAACGTCTCGCCGTAGGCCTCGAACCAGGACAGCGAGCCGATCAGGAAGCCCCACATGACCAGCCAGTGCCACGGGCCGACGTGGCGGAACTTGTTCATCCGCGTGTGGGCGGCGAACTCCTTGATCAGCGTCATGATGCGCGGCCCGAACGGGCCGTTGCGCGTCGCGTCCGGTTGACCGAGCCGGATGATCCGGACCATCCGGTACACGCCGGTGCCGAACATGATCCAAGCGACGATGCTTACGGCGACGCCGACCACGCCGAGCGTGATCTGCAGTGCACCCATGATCGGGGCCTTTCGTCCGTGATGTGGTGGGTTGGCGGGAGCCTAACCGGATTTACTCATGAGTAACCGATCGGCGCGAGTTGAGTCCCACGAGTGTGGCGTAGGACTCGCTGGATATCGGGACGATCGTACCGGTAGTTTGGCGGGATGGTCGCCTATCTGCTGCTCGCTCTGGCCATCGCGGCCGAGGTCACCGCCACTGTTTCGATGAAGTTGTCCGAGGGCTTCACCAAACTGTGGCCGTCGGTGATCGTCGTGGCCGGGTACCTCGTCGCGTTCGCGGCGCTGGCGAGCGTGTTGAAGCGCGGGATGCCGGTCGGGGTGGCGTACGCGATCTGGGCCGCGGTGGGCGTCGCGGCGGTCGCGATCATCGGCGTGCTGTTCCTGGGCGAGCCGGTGAACCCGACGATCGTCGCCGGGCTGGCGCTGGTCATCGGCGGTGTGGTGCTGATCGAGGTGGGTTCGGCGTGAAGCCCCAGCGCGACGGGCGGCGGGCCCGCGGCGAGAAGCGGCGGCAGGAGATCATCGACGCGACGCTGCGGGTGATCGAGCGGGACGGCGTGGCCGGGGTGACGCACCGGACGGTCGCGGCCGAGGCCGGGGTGCCGACGACGTCCACGACCTACCACTTCGAGACGCTCGACGACCTGCTGATCGCGACCCTGATCGCGTGCGCGCGCGACATGGCGACCGAGGTGTACTGGACGATCGACCGGGCCCGGTCGCGGGGCAGCCGGGGCGCGTCCGAGGTGGCGACGCTGCTCGCGGAGGCGCTGGGCCCGCGGCGGGGCCGGACGATGGCGGAGTACGAGTTGTACCTGCTGGCCGCGCGCCGGCCGGAGCTGCGGCCGGCGGCGCGGCGGTGGCTGGACGTGCTGACCACGATGGTGCGGCCGGACGACCTGGTGGCGCTGCGGGTGTTCCTGGCCGGGATCGACGGGCTGCTGATCCAGGGCCTGATCGACGACGAGCCGCCGACCGCCGAGGAGCTCCGGCCGACCGTGGAGTACCTGCTGAAACCCCGGTGATCAGTGCGGGACCGGCACCGTGTGGGCGACCGCCGCGGTCGCGGTCACGCCTTCGGCCGCTGGGTGCGTCGCGCCGACCAGCACCGGGTTCCGCAGCAGCCGCAGGTCGACCAGCGGCGCGGCCATCCGGCGCTCCACCACCGGGAAGGCGAGCGCCGTGACGGCAAGGCAGACCGCGGTGGGCACCGACCACCAGGCCGCGCCTGCGGCACCCTGCCCGACCCGGCCGACGACGACCATCCACCCGCCGCGCGCGAGCGCCATCAGGGCGCACGACACCACGAACAGCCCGAGACCCAGCACGAACATCCGGCGCCCGAAGACGTCGCCGAGCGCGCCGGACCTCACGATCGTCGCGGCCCCGACGAGCGCAGGCGGTGCCGAGCACCCCGCCGGTCTTCACCGCGCTGGTCGTGGACATCCCGCCTCCCGTGGTCCGGCGACCATGGCGGCCGCCGCCACGCGGCGCCTCATCCGGGGGTGAAAGGACTCAGCCCTTGTTCTCGTACACCGGCACGACCATCGCGCGCGCCAGCGTCGCCCCGAACATGTTGAAGCCCAGGAACGCGGGCGTCGCCGTCTCGGGGAGGTCCAGGGACTCCACGTTCAGCGCGTGCACGACGAAGAAGTAGCGGTGCGGCCCGTGCCCCGGCGGCGGCGCGGCGCCGAGGAACTGCCGCACGCCACCGTCGTTGGTCACCGTCACGGCGCCGGACGGCAGGCCGGACCCCGACGCGTCCCCGGCGCCCGACGGGAGCGAAGTCACCGAGGCCGGGATGTTGTACACCGCCCAGTGCCAGAACCCGCTGGCCGTCGGGGCGTCCGGGTCGTAGCAGGTCACGGCGAAGCTCTTGGTCTCGGCCGGGAAGCCCTCCCACGCCAGGTGCGGCGACCGGTCCTCGCCGCCCGGGACGCCGAAGATGCCGCTGAGGTGCGGCGCCGCGAGCGTCTCCCCGTCCGCCACGTCGTCGCTGCGCACCGTGAAGGCGGGCACCGACGGCAGGAACTCGTACGGATTCGGTGGTTGTGGCATCGATTCCTCCTCGTCACAGAGTGGCCGGTGATCACCCTAGTGCCGTTCGGGGTGACCCCCGGGACGAACCGGGGGCTTCCCTGATACCGGCGCGCCCCGCGCAGGCCATAGCGTGACCGGCACAGCAAAGTTCACTGGGGAGGACGCAATGCGCAAGCCGGCACTCGCGATAGGCGGGATCGCGCTCATCGTCGCCGGGATCGGGCTCGCACTGGGGTGGAACTGGAACTGGTGGCGCATCTCGGACCGCGCCGAGATCACCGAAACCGTCGCCCAGCCGGTGTCCTCGGTCCGCATCGACAACAACTCCGGTGACGTGCGGATCCGCGTCGAGGACACCGCCACGACGTCGGTCAACCAGGTCCTCCACTACGACGGCGACCAGCCCGCCCGCGCCTTCCGCCTGGACGGCGCCCAGCTGGTCCTCGACGGCTGCGGCGGGGACTGCACCGTCGACTACGAGGTGGTGGTCCCACGCGGGACCACCGTGACCGGCGAGGTCCGCTCCGGCAACCTCACCGTCTACGGGGTCGGCGCGGTCGACCTGGCCGCCAGTTCCGGCGACATCCGCGTCGAAGACGTCACCGGCCCGGTCACGACCCGCACCAAGTCGGGCAGCATCGAGGTCGACCTCGCCACCGCCCAGAACGTCCGCGCCGAGGCCCAGAGCGGCGACGTCCGCGTCGTCGTGCCCGCCGACCGCTACCGGGTCACCGGCGAGACCAGGAGCGGCGACCGGTCGATCGAGGTCGTCCAGGACCCGTCGGCCCCGTACGTCCTGGACGTCAGCACCTCCAGCGGCGACGCGAGCGTGAAGCAGGCATGATCCCGGCACTCGCCCTCGCCGCCACCCTGCTCGTCACACCCGCCGCCACCCCCGCCGCGCCCGCTCTGACCTGGCGCGACTGCGCCACCCCGCAGACCGCGCAGCGCCTGCAGTGCGCCGAGCTCGACGTGCCCGGCGCGACGCTGCGGCTGGCCCGCCTGCCCGCGCTCGACCCGGCCCGCCGCATCGGCTCGCTGCTGGTCAACCCGGGCGGCCCGGGCGGATCCGGGGCCGACGTCGTCGCGTACGGCGGGCTCGGCCTCGCCACGCCGGAGTTCGCCGAGCTCACCCGGCGGTTCGACGTCATCGGCTTCGACCCGCGCGGCGTCGGCGGCAGCACCCCGGCGATCACATGCGGCCCGGTGCACGACCCCGCGGTCAGCCGCTTCCCCGCCGACGACGCCGGCTACGCGCGGCTCGCGGCGCACAACCGGAACGTCGGCCTCGGCTGCCGCGGACCCCGCGACGTCGACACGGCCACCGTCGCCGAGGACGTCGAGCGGATCCGGCTCGCCATCGGCGAGGAGCGGATCTCCTGGCTGGGCGCCTCGTACGGCACCGAGATCGGCGCGCTCTACGCCGCCCGCCACCCGCAGCACGTGCGCGCGATGGTCCTGGACGGCGCGGTCGACCACGCCCTGCCGATGCGGCGGGCCGTCCTCGACGCGGCCGCGGCCACCGAGGACGCCCTGCTGCGCTTCGCGCGGTGGTGCGCGAGCAACTGCGGCGACGACGACGTGCTCGCCCGCTACGACGCGCTCATGACCACCGGCGCGCCCTCCGCGCAGCTCGGCCGCAACGCCACGCCCGAGGAGCTGGCAGCGGGCGTCTACTCGCACCTCTACTTCCCGCAGCTGTGGCCGCGGCTGGCCGACGCCCTGCGCGCCGCGCCGGCGGACGCGAGCACGCTGACCTCGGCCATGCCCTTCGGCTCGGCCGAGTACCCCGCCTACCGGGCCGTCGGCTGCCAGGACTTCCCGTCGCCCTTCACCGGCCCGGCGGACCTGCGCCGGACGGCCGACCGGGTCCGGGAAGCCGCGCCGCACAGCTGGCGCTACTCCGAGTTCTGGGACTTCGCGTCGGGCTGCCTCGGCTGGCCCGTCCCGGCGGCGAACCCGCCGCACGCCGAGCCCGTTCGCGGGGCCCCGCCGATCCTGGTGGTCGGCGGGGAGCACGACCCGGCCACGCCGCTGACCTGGGCGCGCAGCCTCGCCGCCCGGATCGAGCGCAGCGTGCTGCTCACCTACCCCGAGGACGGCCACACCGGGGTCTACAACTCCGCCTGTGCGCGGTCCCACGAGGCGGTCTACCTGATTTCGGGTACGCCGGGAACAACACCGCAGACCCGCTCGTTACCCTGTCAGAAAGGTTGAGCGAGCAGCACTCAAGTCTGATTGACGCCCAACACGCGCCCGAGATAGAACTTGAGTACCACCCGCTCAACGCGGGCGCGAAACCGCAGCTCACCGGGGCTGCGCACACAGCATGACCAGGAGGGAACACACCATGGCGCGAGCGGTCGGCATCGACCTCGGCACGACCAACTCGGTCGTCGCTGTCCTGGAGGGCGGCGAGCCGACGGTCATCGCCAACTCGGAAGGCTCCCGCACGACCCCGTCGATCGTCGCGTTCGCCAAGAACGGCGAGGTGCTGACGGGCCAGCCGGCGAAGAACCAGGCCGTGACCAACGTCGACCGGACGATCCGGTCCGTGAAGCGGCACATCGGCACCGACTGGAAGACCGAGATCGACGGCAAGGCCTACACGGCCCAGGAGATCAGCGCGCGCGTGCTGATGAAGCTCAAGCGCGACGCCGAGGCCTACCTCGGTGAGGAGATCACCGACGCGGTCATCACCGTCCCCGCCTACTTCGAGGACGCGCAGCGGCAGGCCACCAAGGAGGCCGGCCAGATCGCCGGCCTGAACGTGCTCCGCATCGTCAACGAGCCCACCGCGGCCGCGCTGGCCTATGGCCTGGACAAGGGCGAGAAGGAGCAGACCATCCTGGTCTTCGACCTCGGTGGCGGCACCTTCGACGTGTCGCTGCTGGAGATCGGCGAGGGTGTCGTCGAGGTGCGCGCCACCAGCGGTGACAACCACCTCGGTGGTGACGACTGGGACCAGCGCATCGTCGACTGGCTGGTGGACAAGTTCAAGGCCAGCCACGGCATCGACCTGACCAAGGACCGGATGGCGCTGCAGCGCATCCGCGAGGCCGCGGAGAAGGCGAAGATCGAGCTGTCCAGCTCGAGCAGCGCGAACATCAACCTGCCCTACATCACGGTCGACGCGGACAAGAACCCGCTGTTCCTGGACGAGACGCTGTCCCGTGCGGAGTTCCAGCGGATCACCTCCGACCTGCTGGACCGCACCAAGGCGCCGTTCAACAACGTGATCCGCGATGCCGGCATCTCGGTCGGCCAGATCGACCACGTGGTGCTGGTCGGCGGTTCCACCCGCATGCCCGCCGTCGCCGAGCTGGTCAAGGAGCTGACCGGCGGCCGCGAGCCGAACAAGGGCGTGAACCCGGACGAGGTCGTCGCCGTCGGCGCCGCGCTGCAGGCCGGTGTGCTCAAGGGTGAGGTCAAGGACGTCCTGCTGCTCGACGTGACCCCGCTGTCGCTGGGCATCGAGACCAAGGGCGGCGTGTTCACCAAGCTCATCGAGCGCAACACGACCATCCCGACGAAGCGGTCCGAGATCTTCTCCACGGCGGACGACAACCAGCCGTCGGTGCAGATCCAGGTGTTCCAGGGCGAGCGCGAGATCGCCGCGCACAACAAGAAGCTCGGCATGTTCGAGCTGACCGGCATCCCGCCGGCCCCGCGCGGCGTGCCGCAGATCGAGGTCACCTTCGACATCGACGCGAACGGCATCGTGCACGTCACGGCGAAGGACCTGGGCACGAACAAGGAACAGTCGATGACCATCACCGGTGGCTCCGCGCTGCCGAAGGAGGACATCGAGCGGATGGTCAAGGACGCCGAGGCGCACGCGGAGGAGGACCGCAAGCGCCGCGAGGAGGCCGAGACCCGCAACCAGGCCGAGACGCTGGTCTACCAGACCGAGAAGTTCGTCAAGGACAACGAGGACAAGCTGCCCGAGGACCTCAAGGGCAAGGTCAAGACCGCGATCGACGAGGCCAACGAGGCGCTCAAGGGCACCGACACGGCCAAGATCAAGGAAGCCATCGAGAAGCTGAACACCGCGTCGCAGGAGCTGGGCACCGCCCTGTACGCCAACGCGCAGCAGGCCGGTGGCGCCAACCCGGGCGCTGACTCGGGTGCGGCGGGCGCGTCCGGCGACAAGGGCGCGGACGACGTGGTGGACGCCGAGATCGTGGACGAGGACGAGAAGAAGTGACGGGACGCCACTCGAACGAGATCGACGAGCAGGAGCCGGTCACCGAGCCTCTGGTCGTGCGGGACCGGCGCAAGATCGACCCCGAGACCGGCCAGGTGCGGACCCAGCCGGAGGCTTCCGAGGCGCCCGCCGCGGAAGCCCCGGCGGCCCACGCGGGCCCGTCGCTCGGTGAGTCCATCGTGGACGACGCGGTGGCGGCTCCGTCCGAGGTCGAGAAGGAACTGGCGGAACGCACCGCCGACCTGCAGCGCCTGCAGGCGGAGTTCGCGAACTACCGCAAGCGCGTCGACCGCGACCGCGAGGCCGTGGTCAGCGCCGCGAAGGCGTCGGTGGTGAACGAGCTGCTGCCGCTGCTCGACGACTTCGAGCGGGCGGAGCAGCACGGCGACCTCACCGGCGCGTTCAAGGCGGTCGCGGACAAGCTGGTCGCGAGCCTGCAGCGGATCGGGCTCGAGCCGTTCGGCGCGGAGGGCGAGCCCTTCGACCCGAGCGTGCACGAGGCCGTGCAGCACAACACCTCGCCGGAGGTGGCGGGGCCGACGGTGACGACGGTGCTGCGCCGTGGTTACCGGTTCGGCGACCGGACGCTGCGGGCCGCGCTGGTCGGCGTCACCGACCACGAGCCGGGCGAGGCCCCGGTCGAGGGTGAGCTCCCGGTCGAGCAGTTGTCGGATGAGAACGCACAGCAGTAACGAACAGGCGAGAGGAGGAGACGTCCGGTGAGTGCACGGGAGTGGATCGGTAAGGACTTCTACCGTGAGCTGGGCGTCTCCTCCGACGCTTCGCAGGACGAGATCAAGAAGGCCTACCGCAAGCTGGCGCGGGAGAACCACCCGGACGCCAACCCCGGCAACACGGAGGCCGAGCAGAAGTTCAAGGCCGTGTCCGAGGCCTACGGCGTGCTGTCGGATCCGGCCAAGCGCAAGGAGTACGACGAGGCGCGGCGGCTGTTCGGTTCGGGCGGCGGGCCGGGTGGCTTCGGCTTCCCCGGCGCGGGCGGCACCGGTGGTTTCGACTTCGGCGACATCTTCGGGCAGACCGCGGGCGCGGGCGCGCAGGGCGGTTTCGGCGGGCTCGGCGACATCCTCGGCGGCCTGTTCGGCCGGCGGGGCCAGCAGAACCCCGGCGCCCGCGGCCAGCGCGGCGCCGACGTCGAGACGGACGTGCGGATCGATTTCGCCGAGGCGGTGAAGGGCGCGACCCTGCCGCTGCGGCTGTCCAGCCCGGCGACGTGTTCGACGTGCCACGGCAACGGCGCCCGCCCGGGCACCACGCCGCGCACCTGCCCCACCTGCAAGGGCGCCGGGCTGGTGAGCCGCAGCCAGGGGGCGTTCGCGTTCTCCGAGCCGTGCCCGGACTGCCGTGGCCGCGGCCGGATCATCGACGACCCGTGCCCGGAGTGCGGCGGCGAGGGTGTCAGCACCCAGACGCGCACGCTGACCGTGCGGGTGCCGGCGGGCGTGGACGACAACCAGCGGATCAGGCTGGCCGGCCAGGGCGAGCCGGGCCGCGGCGGCGCGGCCGCCGGTGACCTGTACGTGCGGGTGCACGTGAACCCGGACCCGGTGTTCGGCCGGTCGGGTAATGATCTGACGATCACGGTCCCGGTGAGCTACCCCGAACTCGCTCTGGGTGCGACGATCACCGTGCCGACGCTGGACGGGAAGGTTTCGGTGAAGGTGCCCGAGGGCACCGGCAGCGGCCGGGTCCTGCGGGTGCGCGGCAAGGGCATCAAGAAGCGGGACGGCTCGCAGGGCGACCTGCTCGTCACGTTGCAGGTGGCCGTGCCGTCGCGGTTGGAGTCTTCGGAGCGGGAGGCGCTCGAGGCGTACGCCAAGATCGCCGAGAAGCACGACCCGCGGCCGGAGATCACGAAGCTGCTCCGCGAAAGGGGTTGATCTAGGTGTTCGGCGGGTTGCCGCACGGGGCCGACGAAGAGACGCCGGTCTTCGTGATCTCCGTGGCCGCTCAGCTGTCCGGCCTGCACGCCCAGACCCTGCGCTCGTACGACCGCATGGGCCTGGTCTCCCCGGGCCGGACCGCGGGCGGCGGGCGGCGCTACTCCATGCGGGACATCGCGCTGCTGCGTGAGGTGCAGCGCCTGTCCCAGGAGGAGGGCGTCAACCTGGCGGGCATCAAGCGGATCATCGAGCTGGAGAACCAGGTCGAAGCGCTGCAGTCCCGGATCGCCGAACTGACCGAAGAACTCGCCACCGCGTACGCGGCAGCCGAACAAGCCGCGGCGGCCGTGCACCGTTCCTACCGCAAGGACCTGGTGCCGATGAAGCAGGAAACCGCCCTGGTGGTGTGGAAACCACGCCGCAGGCGATGAAAACACAGAAGGGCCCCGCAGCACGCGGGGCCCTTCTTTCATTCAGCAGAACGCGCTCTACGCCGCCTCGCGCCCCAAGTGCTCCGCGAAGAAGGCCAACACGCGCCGCCAAGCGTCCTCGCTGGCCTCCCGGTCATAGCTCATCCCGGCGATCTTCAGCAGCACATTGACCGGCCCGTGGAACTGATTGGCGAAACTGTGCCCGACCCCCGGGTACTCCTTGACGTCATGCGGCACCCCCCGAGCCGACAACTCCCGCTCCAGCTTCGCCGCGGCTCCACGCAAGGAAAAGTCCTTCTTCCCGAACGAAGCCACCACCGGGCAAGCACCGTCCAAAACAGACAAATCCTTCGGCAGCTGACCGTAGTACGGAGCCGACGCGTCGAACCCCCGGGAAGCCGCCACCAGGGCGAACCCGCCACCCATGCAGAACCCGACGATCCCGACCCGCCCAGTGCAGTCGGATCGCGCAGCCAGCAACGACCGCGCCGCGTCCAGGTCGTCGAACGCCCGCCCCTTCCCGGCCGCCAGCTCCTTGAACACCGACTTCACGCACCGCACGAGCCCGCCACGCGAGTACATGTCCGGCGACAGCGCGAGATATCCGGCGGTGGCGAACCGGTCGGTGATGTTCTTCGCGTCCTGCGACAGGCCGACCGCGTCGTGCACGATCACGACCCCTGGCCACGGCGGCTCGCCCGAGACCTCCCTCTGCGGGGTGGCCAGATAGCCGCGGATGGTTCCGTCTGCGACAGGAATGTCCATCCGTCGCAGGCTAGTCGATCGTGAACGGGTCGTACCTGATCTGATCGAGTGCCGTTCCGGCCACCAGCATCCGGGAAACCGTCGCGCGGATCATCGCGGGCGAACCGGACACCAGCACGTCGTGGCCGGGCCACGCGCCGTACCGGGTCACCACGTCGGCCAGCGTGCCCTGCTCGCCGCCGACCAGGCCCGGCCCGTTCTCCACCACCGGCGTCACCGTCAGCCACGGGTTGCACGACGCGACCATCCGCAGCCCCTCCAGGGCGTACAGGTCCTCGCGCGTCCGGCCGCCGTAGAACAGGTGCACCTTCGGGTTCTCGCCCCACTGGCCCAGCTCGTCGAGCATCGCCTGCATCGGCGCGACACCCGTGCCGCCCGCGACCATCAGCACGTCCCGGCCGCTCTCCCGGTCCACGCCCAGCGTCCCCAGCGGCGGCCCGAACCGCCACACGTCACCCGCCTGGGTGTGGCTGACGATCGCCCGGGACACCCAGCCGCCCTCGATGGCGCGGATGTGGAACTCCAGCGAGCCGTCCGGGCGCGGGGCGTTCGCCGGCGACAG
This sequence comes from Amycolatopsis sp. NPDC006125, assembly GCF_040614195.1. Lineage (NCBI taxonomy): Bacteria > Bacillati > Actinomycetota > Actinomycetes > Pseudonocardiales > Pseudonocardiaceae > Amycolatopsis > Amycolatopsis sp. NPDC006125. The sequence goes on along the minus strand of NZ_JBEXTZ010000004.1, from coordinate 66,711 downwards.
GTACCGCCACAACCGCGGCCGCTGCGGCACCTCGACGCTCAGGTACTGCCCCGGCCGGAACGGGATGTGCTGCTCCGGCTCCAGCCGCACCATCGCCAGGTCCCAGCTCAGCCGCCGGTGCTCGGCCACCCGCGCCGACCAGTTCGGCGGGTTCGTGTCGGTGGCCGCGGCCTCCTGCATCTGCCGGGCGATGATCGTGAACGCCTCCGCCCACGCCCGCTCGACCTCGTCGGTCCAGTCCGGGCCCAGCTGCGTCTTCATCGCCGCGAGCAACGCGGTGCCCACCGCCTCGTAGTGGCCCGGCACCACGCCGAACTTGCGGTGGTCGCGCCCGAGCTGCCGCAGGAACGGCACCAGGTCGTCGGGCTGGTCGACCATCTGCACGACGTGCACCAGCGCGCGCACCATGCGGTTGCGCTGGACCTCCATGTTGATCGGGAAGAAGTCCCGCGTCGCGGGCGCGAGGGTGAACAGCATCCCGTAGAAGAACTGCGTCACCTCGGGCAGGTACGGCTCCGCCTTGACCCAGGAGTCCCGGATCAGGCGCACCATCGCGGTGACGGCAGGGGGCGCCTCCCGGTGCACGGACCGGGGAACGGGGCTGACGGGGTCGGCTGTCATGGGATCGGGGCTGCTCCGTAGTGCGCGTTCATGCTCGCCGTCGATTATTCATGAACACGCAATAGCACGTGAGCGTGTGAAAAGATCATGAATAATCCACCCTACTCGGTTAATCGTAGCCAGGTAATGCGAACACGATCCGTCGCAGGGTAACCGCCTCAGTCGCAATCCTCGCGAAGTTGCTCCTTCCGGGTGGTTCGGAGATCCCCTCCATCAGTGGGACAAGTCACCAACTTAGATAGTTGTGGCATACAACTACTGCTCCTATAGTTGTATGTGACAACCAACCAGGAGGTGGGTCCATGGGGGACCGCGACGAGAAGGCCGTCCAGCTGATGCGCGAACTGCGCGCGGCCGGCCAGCTGCAGCACGCCTGGATCAACCAGTCCTGGCAGCGCGAGCACGACGGCCTGCACCCCGCGGCCGCCATGCTGCTGTCCGATCTCAACGTGCACGGCGAGAGCCGCCCGTCGGACCTCGCGAAGCGCAAGATGGTCGACATCTCGGTGATCAGCAGGCAGATCGGCCAGCTGACCGCCGCCGGGCTGGTCGAGCGCAGGCCGGCGCCAGAGGACGGGCGCGCCAGCCTGATCAGCCTGTCCGAAGCCGGCCGCGCCGAGCTCGAGCGGTGGCGGCAGCTGCACGTCGACTTCATCCGGCGCGCGCTCGCGGACTGGTCCGACGACGAGGTCGAAGCACTCACCGCCCGGTTGACCCTGATGAACCAAGGACTGCGCGAGGCCCTCGGCCAGACGCCGGTCACCTGCCCGCCGGACCCGGCGGCGGAGAAGAGGAAGTGATCCCCGAAGTGAGCACGACAGCGAACCAGGAGGCGATGACGCGGCGCCAGGTCGGGCGCGCGTTCGTCGGCCTGCTCCTGGCACTGCTGGTCGCCGTGCTGTCCTCCACGATCGTCTCGAACGCACTCCCGACGATCCTGGCCGACCTCGACGGCTCGCAGAGCCAGTACACGTGGGTGGTCACCGCCACCCTGCTGGCGTCCACGGCGAGCACCCCGATCTGGGGCAAGCTGTCGGACCTGTTCAGCAAGAAGATGCTCTACCAGCTGTCGATCGTGATCTTCACGGTCGGCTCGGTGCTCGGCGGCATCTCCCAGTCCATGCCCGAGCTGATCGCGTTCCGCGCCGTCCAGGGCCTCGGCCTCGGCGGCATGCAGGCGCTGATCCAGGTCGTGATCGCGGCGATGATCTCGCCGCGGGAACGCGGCCGCTACAGCGGTTACATCGGCGCGGTGTTCGCGCTGGCGACCGTCGCCGGCCCGCTGCTCGGTGGCGTGATCGTGGACTCGCCGCTCGGCTGGCGCTGGAACTTCTGGATCACGGTCCCGGTCGCGGTGGTCGCGTTCATCGTGCTGGGCAAGACGCTGCACCTGCCGGTCCTCAAGCAGCAGGTGAAGATCGACTGGCTGGGCGCGACCCTGCTCGTCGGCGGCGTCTCGCTGCTGCTGATCTGGGTGTCGCTGGCGGGCGGCAGCTTCGCCTGGTGGTCCTGGTCGACCCTGTTCTACGTGCTCGGCGGACTGGTCGCGCTGGCGCTGGCGGTGTTCGTCGAGTCGAAGGTGCCGGACCCGGTGGTGCCGCTGAAGTTGTTCCGCAACCGCACCTTCACACTGGCGGTGATCGGCAGCCTGTCGGTCGGCACGGCGATGTTCGGCGGCGCGGTGTTCCTCGGGCAGTACTACCAGCTCGCCCGCGGCTACTCCCCGACGCACGCCGGGCTGATGACCATCCCGATGATGCTGGGGCTGTTCCTGTCCTCGACCATCTCGGGCCAGGTCATCTCGCGCACCGGCAAGACCAAGGCGTGGATGCTCGGCGGCGCGGTGCTGCTGGTGGCGAGCCTGTTCCTGCTCAGCACGATCGACCACCAGACCAACCTGGTGCTGATGGGCACCTACCTGACACTGCTCGGCCTCGGCGTCGGCACCCTGCTGCAGAACCTGGTGCTGGTCGTGCAGAACACCGTCGCGATGAAGGACATGGGTTCCTCGTCCTCGGTGGTGACCTTCTTCCGCACGCTGGGCGGTTCGGCCGGGGTGTCCGCGCTGGGCGCGCTGCTCGCGGCGAAGGTCAGCAGCCACGTGTCGAGCGCGCTGGCCGCGCTGGGCATCCAGGGCGGATCGGCAGGCGCGGGCAGCAGCCTGAACCTGGCCGCGCTGCCGGAGCCGATCCAGTCGATCGTGCGGGCCGCCTACGGCGACAGCATCGGCTCGATCTTCTTCGCAGGCGGGATCGTCGCGATCGCGACGCTGATCGCGGTAGTGCTCATCAAGGAGGTCCCGCTGCGCCGCAGCATCGACCTGACCGAGAGCACCGAGGCGGTCGCGGCCCCGGTCGCCGGTCCGGCCGTCCACGGCGTCGTGACCGGCCAGTCGGGTCGTCCGCTGGCCGGGGCCGCCCTGACGCTGACCGACTCGTCCGGGCAGCAGGTGGCGCGAACGCTGACCGCGGCCGACGGCAGCTACCGGCTGCCGGCCCCGCCGAACGCCATCTACCTGCTGATCACCTCGGCGGCCCGGTTCCAGCCGAGCGCCGTGATGGTCACGGTCGACGGGCAGCCGGTGCGCCGGGACGTCGAGATGAGCGGCGCCGGTGGCCTCAGCGGCGTGGTGCGGTCGAGCGCGGGCCAGCCGGTCGGCGGCGCGACGCTCGTGCTGACCGACGACCGGGGCGAGGTGGTGTCGTCGGTCGTCACCGGTGGCGACGGCTGGTACCACTTCGACGACGTGCCGGGCGGCGTGCACACGCTGACCGTCACGGCCGCCGGTCACCAGCCTGCCGCGGTGCCGCTGGCGACCACCGAGGGCGAGCAGGCCACGCACGACGTCGAACTCGGGCTCACCGCCCGGCTCGGCGGAGTGGTTCGCGCCGGCCGGGACGACCGCCCGGTCGCCGAGGCCCAGGTGACGCTGCTCGACGCGGGCGGCGAGGTGGTCGCGATGACGCTGACCGACGAGGACGGCCGGTACTCGTTCAGCGACCTCCCCGCGGGCGACTACACGCTCGTGACCAGCGGATACGCCCCGGTCGCGGCGCCGCTGGAAGTCGTCGCGGGCGCCCCGCTCTCGCGTGACGTGGAGCTGACGCACCCGCGCTGACCCGCGAACTACAGACCCGCGAAGACCGCCTCAATCCCCCGGGAGGCGGTCTTCGTGCTTTTCCGGGGCGGCCGCGGCAGCGTCACGACACGGCGGCCGGGGCGGCGGCCCGCAACGCCGCTTCGACCCGGCGGTTGCTGGTCATGGACGCCGTGACGGCGGTCATCGTCAGTAGGAGGATGGCCGCGGCGTAGAGCGGGGTGCGGACGTCGTAGGTGGCGGCCAGCCAGCCGCCGAGGAAGGCCCCGAGCGGGGCGGCGCACATGGCCAGCATCCGGGAGGTGGAGGCGACCCGGCCCATGAGGTGGGCCGGGACGATGGCCTGCCGGAGGGAGGGCCCGAGCACCATCGTGGCGCCCATGCCGGCCCCGCACACGGCGAGCGCCAGCCCGGCCAGGTACGGGTTCGACGCGGTGGCCAGGCCCAGGATGGCGAGCCCCTCGACGGCGGCCGTGCAGGTCAGCGCGGTGCCGGTGCCCAGGCGCCTGCCCAGCGGGGAGGCGATGGCCGCACCGAGCAGGCCGCCGGTGGCCTCCGCCGTGAGGAGCAGGCCGAAGCCGGCGGTGCCGATGCCGAGGCGGTCGTGCGCGAAGAGGGCGAGAACGGTCTCCACGGCGAGGAAGGCGACGTTCCCGACCGCCGGGCGGAGCGCGAGCCCGAGCAGCACGCGGTCCCGGAAGACGTAGGAGGCGCCGGCCCGCGCCTGCCGGAGCAGCGACTCGCGGACCTCCGGCACGGGCCTGGGCATGGCGGGCAGCGTCCGCACGAGCAGTGCGGAGAACAGGAACGACACCGCGTCGGCGACCAGCGGGACGGCCCGCCCGAGCGCGAGCAGCGCACTGCCCGCGGGCGGTCCCGCGAAGCCGGACATGGCGGTCTGGGCGCCACGCAACCGGGAGTTGGCCCGCTCCAGGAGCGCGGGGTCGCGGCGGAGCAGGTCCGGCAGGTAGGCCGAGGCCGCCGTGTCGAAGAAGAGCCCGCCGAGGCCGAGCAGGAAAGCGACGATCGCGAGCAGCGGGATGGACAGCAGGTCGAACACCGCCGCCGCGGCGGGGACCGCGAGCAGCACCGCGCGTGCCGCGTCCGCGACCCACATCGTGCGGCGCCGGTCCCAGCGGTCCACCAGCGCACCACCGAGCACCCCGAAGAGCAGCCACGGCAGCGTTCCCGCGGCCGTCACGACGGCGAGCGCCATCGGCTCCCGTGTCAGCGTCAACGCGATGAGCGGCAGCGCGGCGTGCGTGACCCCGTCGCCGAGCGAGGAGATCGTCTGCGCGGTCCACAGCCGGCCGAACCCGGTCGGCAGCGTCTTCCGGACGTCCGAGGTCATCTGGCGCCTCCTTCGGGCTTGGCGCCCTGCGCCGGGTGGAACAACGCGAAGACGAGCGAGGTGTCCGGCAGCGACGGATCGGACAGCTTCCGGTACTCGTCCGCCAGCGCGTGCAGCCGCGCTCCCAGCTCCGCGAACTGCTCGTCGGTGAGCCGCAGGTGCGCCATCCGCACGTGCCGCTCGCCGTCCGCGGGCGATGCCTCCAGGTCCGCCACGGCGTGCCGCATCAGCACGTCCGGCCCGCCCTCGCCCGGATCAGGCAGCTCGATGCTCCGCGCGGTCATCGCGTAGTACCGCTCGACGACCCCCCGGACCTTGCGCGTCCGCACGACCTTCACCAGGCCGGCCTTCTCCAGGAGCCGCACGTGGTAGCTGGAACTCCCCTTCGCCAGACCGACCCGCTCGGCGATCTGCGTGATCGTGGCCGGCTCGAAGCGGAGCACGGCCATGATCCGGTGGCGCGTCAGGTTGGACACGGCGCGCAGTTGTTCGTCGGTGGTGACGCGGAACGTCTCGGACTGATCATCGGCAGGCATGCCAGCAATGGTCAACGATTCTTGACCATTACGCAAGGGGAAAAATCAGGGTTGAGCGGAACACGCTCAAGTTTGTTGACGTTGTAGATGTCGAGGGACCTGGAGGAAGGTCTCCGGCAGGTATGCGACATGGAGTGTGGGATGGACGCTTTCAACCCGACGACGAAGACCCAGCAGGCGATCTCGTCGGCGGCGCAGGCGGCGACCGTGGCGGGCAACCCCAGCGTCACCGCCGCACACCTGCTCGGCGCGCTGCTGGCGCAGGGCGACGGGCTGGCCGGCCCGCTGCTGACGGCGGTCGGCGCCGATCCGCGGCAGGTGCACAAGGAGCTGGAGCCGATCACGCAGGGGCTGCCCTCGGCGACCGGCGCGACCGTGTCCACTCCGCAGTTCGACCCGCCCGCGGTGAAGTCGCTGACGCACGCCCAGAAGCTCGCGACCGAGCTCGGTGACGAGTACGTCTCCACCGAGCACCTGATGGTCGGCCTCGCCGCGGAGGGCGGTCAGGTGGCGGACCTGCTCAAGCGGCACGGCGCCACCCCGGACGCGCTGCGCGAGGCGTTCACCAAGGTGCGCGGCTCGGCCCGCATCACCAGCCCCGACCCCGAGGGCACGTTCAAGGCGCTGGAGAAGTACGGCGTCGACCTGACCGACCGCGCCCGCAAGGGCGAGCTGGACCCGGTGATCGGCCGCGACGCGGAGATCCGCCGCGTGGTCCAGGTGCTGTCGCGGCGCACCAAGAACAACCCCGTCCTGATCGGCGAGCCGGGCGTCGGCAAGACCGCGATCGTCGAGGGCCTCGCCCAGCGGATCGTGGCCGGCGACGTGCCGGAGTCGTTGCGCGGCAAGCGGGTCGTGGCGCTGGACCTGGGTTCGATGGTCGCCGGCGCGAAGTACCGCGGTGAGTTCGAGGAGCGGCTCAAGGCCGTCCTCAAGGAGATCACCGAGTCGGCCGGCCAGGTCATCACGTTCATCGACGAGCTGCACACCATCGTCGGCGCGGGCGCGACCGGCGAGGGCGCGATGGACGCCGGGAACATGATCAAGCCGATGCTCGCCCGCGGTGAGCTGCGCATGGTCGGCGCCACCACGCTCGACGAGTACCGCCAGCACATCGAGAAGGACGCGGCCCTGGAGCGGCGCTTCCAGCAGGTGCTGGTCGGCGAGCCGTCGGTCGAGGACACCATCGGCATCCTGCGTGGCCTCAAGGAGCGCTACGAGGTGCACCACGGTGTCCGCATCACGGACGCCGCGCTGGTGTCGGCCGCGACGCTGTCCGACCGCTACATCACCGCGCGCTTCCTCCCGGACAAGGCGATCGACCTGGTCGACGAGGCCGCGTCCCGGCTGCGCATGGAGATCGACTCCCGACCCGTCGAGATCGACGAGGTCGAGCGCGCCGTGCGGCGCCTGGAGATCGAGGAGATGGCGCTGTCCAAGGAGGAGGACCCGGCCTCGATCGAGCGGCTGGCCGCGCTGCGCGCCGAGCTGGCCGAGAAGCGCGAGGAGCTCTCCGCGCTGACCGCCCGGTGGCAGAACGAAAAGGGCTCGATCGAGAAGGTCCGCGAGCTGAAGGAGCAGCTGGAGCAGCTGCGTGGCGAGGCCGACCGGGCCGAGCGCGACGCCGACCTGGGCCGCGCCGCCGAGCTGCGCTACGGCAAGATCCCGGCGCTGGAGAAGGACCTGGAAGCCGCGCAGCGCAACACCGCGAACAGCTCGTCCGGCGCCGACGTCATGCTGAAGGAAGAGGTCGGTGCGGACGACGTGGCCGACGTGGTGAGCGCGTGGACCGGCATCCCGGCCGGCCGCCTGCTCGAAGGCGAGACCGGCAAGCTGCTCCGCATGGAGGAGGAGCTGGGCAGGCGGGTCGTCGGCCAGCGCGAGGCGGTCCAGGCGGTGTCGGACGCGGTGCGCCGCACGCGCGCCGGCGTCGCGGACCCGGACCGGCCGACCGGTTCGTTCCTGTTCCTCGGCCCGACCGGCGTCGGCAAGACCGAGCTGGCCAAGGCGCTGGCGGAGTTCCTGTTCGACGACGAGCGCGCGATGACCCGCATCGACATGAGCGAGTACAGCGAGAAGCACAGCGTCGCGCGGCTGGTCGGCGCTCCCCCGGGCTACGTCGGCTACGACCAGGGCGGTCAGCTGACCGAGGCCGTCCGGCGGCGGCCGTACTCGGTGGTGCTGCTGGACGAGGTCGAGAAGGCGCACCCGGACGTGTTCGACGTGCTGCTGCAGGTGCTCGACGACGGGCGGCTGACCGACGGCCAGGGCCGCACGGTCGACTTCCGCAACACGATCCTGATCCTGACCTCGAACCTCGGTTCGCAGGCGATCGCGGACGCCTCCCTCGACGAGCAGCAGCGGCGGGACGCGGTGCTGTCCACGGTGCAGCGGCACTTCAAGCCGGAGTTCCTGAACCGGCTGGACGACATCGTGGTGTTCCACTCGCTCGACACCGAGCAGCTGACGTCCATTGTGGACATCCAGGTCGCGAAGCTGGCCACCCGGCTGGCGCAGCGCCGCCTGACGCTGGACGTCACCCCCGGCGCCCGCGACTGGCTCGCGCTGAACGGGTTCGACCCGATCTACGGCGCCCGTCCGCTGCGCAGGCTGGTGCAGTCGGCGATCGGCGACCAGCTGGCGAAGAAGCTGCTGGCAGGCGAGGTCCGGGACGGTGACACCGTGCGCGTGGACGTGCCGGACCTGAACGCGGGCGACACGCTCGTGGTCACCCGGGCGGACTAACGGGTTGCGACACGGGCCGCTGACCTTGGTTCAGCGGCCCGGCGCGCTACCCTCACCCTCGTGGGTATTCCGGCGTGGGTCTGGTTCGTCATCGCCGCCGTCGCACTGGTGGCGGGGCTGCTGCTGCTCGCCGTCGACCGGACCAGGGAGGGCTCCCGCAACCGGGAGCGGATGCGCTGGTCCGACCTGCGCGGATGGCAGTTCGTGGAGGAGGACGAGCGGCTCGTCCGGCAGTGGTCCGGCGGCGCGCTCGGGTACTTCCGCGCCGAGACGGCGGTCAACGTCGTCGTCGGCTCGACCTTCACCGCCGACGGCCGCCGCCCGGTGTTCGTGTTCGACATCGAGGCCGACGGTCAGATCCCGGCGGTCGTGGTCGCCGTGCGCTGCAACCGCGTGCACCCGGTGCTCGTCGAGCTGTGGCTGGCCAGCGTGCCGTTCCAGCGCGCGGACATGCCGGAGCTGCTCGGTCCGGTGGGCCAGCGCTACGCGTTCGCCGACGACCCCGAAGGCGCCCGCGCGGTCATCACCCAGGAGCTCGTGGACGCCGCCGACGCGCTCGGCGGCGACGTCGGCGTGGCGTGGCTGGAGAACGAGTGGGTGCTCGCCAGCGTCGCGCCGCAGGCCGGGCCGTCCCGGCTGGAGCGCCTGCTCCGCGACCTCGGCGAGATCGCCGACATCGTGGACCCGTTCGACGAGGAGTACCCGGCGGCCGGCCGCCACTGGCAGCCCGGTCAGTCCGAGCAGCCGGGCCTGAGCACGCCGCCGCCGGCCGGGCCCGCCCAGTGAGCACGGCGCTCGTCACCGGCGCGACCGCCGGGATCGGCGCCGCGTTCGCGCGCCGGCTCGCCGAGGAGGGTTACGACCTGGTCCTCGTCGCCCGCAACGCGGAGCGGCTGGAAGCGCTTGCCGGTGAGCTGTCGCGGCGGCACCGGATCAAGGCGGTCACGTTGCCCGCGGACCTCGCTTCGGCGGAGGGCCGGGCGGCCGTCGAGGAGCGTCTGGCCGCGGAGCCGGTCGACATGCTGGTCAACAACGCCGGGTTCGGCCTGGCCGGCGAGTTCTGGACCGCGCCGGTGGACGAGCTGCAGGCGCAGCTGGACGTGAACGTGACCGCCGTGCTGCGGCTGACCCGCGCGGCCCTGCCCGGCATGATCGAGCGCGGCCGCGGCGACATCATCAACGTGTCCAGCGTGGCCGGTTTCTTCTCCGGCCGCGGCTCGACGTACACCGCGAGCAAGAACTGGGTCACCTCATTCACCGAAGGCATCGCGGCGGCGCTGCCTGCCGGCATTCGGATGACCGCGCTGTGCCCGGGTTTCACCGAGACCGAGTTCCACGAGCGGGCCGGGCTGGAGAAGCCGGGCCCGAAGGCGTTCTGGCTCAAGGCCGACCGGGTGGTCGCCGAGGGCCTGGCCGACCTGCGGCGCGGGAAGGTCATCTCCATCCCGTCACCCCAGTACAAGGCGATCGTCGCCATCGGCGGCCTGCTGCCGCGCGGCCTGCTCCGCCGGATCTCCAGCCTCGTCGCGGGGCGCGACCGCACCTGAGCCGCACCTCTCAACGCGCGGCGCCGTAGTCCTCGACGCGGACCAGAGCCCGCACGCCCAGGCGACTGGGGAACCAGGGTTCTCGCCGCCCTGAGCGCGCGCCAGCTCTCCCGCGAGGACGTACGCGCCGACGACGGCCAGGCTGGTGCTGCCACCGACGGCCGGGCCGGGACAGTAGCCCGCGTCGCCGACGAGCGTCACCCTCCCCCGGGACCAGGTTTCCATGCGGAGCTGGGCATCGAGTCGAAGTCGACCTCGGCCTGATCGACCGCGTGCTCACCTGGCGCGATCGGCTGGTGAGGCTGCTGCAAGATCCCGAGCCCACCCTGGAGCAGGCCGCCCGCGCGGTGATCGCGTTCGGCGGGATCCAGGACTGCACCGTCCAGTTCCCCGATGTGCCCCAGGACGCGCTGCGCCTTGCCGTGGACGGCGCGTGCGCGGCCCTGGGGCTCGGGACCTGACCCGCTTCACAGGCTGTGCGCGTGGATGTCGCCGTAGTCCGTGGTCGCGCGGATCGTCAGGCCGGCGGTCCCGTCGTTGCGGAGCGCGTTGCGGATCCGGCCGAAGCTGGTGCCCGCGTCCAGCGAGGCGGAAACCCCCGCGGCGGCGCCGACCGACACGTCACCGGCCTCGGTGCGGAGCACGACCTCGCCGCGCTCGGCCTCGGCGATGCGGATGTCGCCCTTGCGGGTGCTGATCCGCGCAGAGCCGGTCAGGCGGCCGACCGTGACGTCGCCTGCCTGCGTCTCGACCCGGACGGCCGCCGCCTCGTCGAGTTCGACCTCGCCGTGCGCGCCCTCGACGACGACCTCGCCGAGCCGCCCGGTGCCACGCAGATCGAGGCCGGCGCCGGTCGCCTCGACGCGCGACCCCGCGGGCAGCTGTACCGTCACCGCGACGAAGCCGGAGCTGCCGAGGACCTGGTTCCCGGCCGGGCCGGCGATCCGCAGCACGCCGTCGGCGTAGGCCACGGTCGTCTGCTCGGCCGCCCGCACGTCCCGCCTCTTCGCGGCGTCCCCCGGCCGGACCTCGACGGTGGTGCCGGCCCGGTCGGCGGCCACGAACCGGATGCTCCCGGCGGGAATGTCGGCGACGGCGGCGATCGGGGCGGGGGTGCCGAAGTTCTGCATCGTGCTCTCCTGTGGTCGTTGTTCCTGCTGTCGAGGACAACTTTCGCCGGGAGCGCTGACACCGGGCCGCCACCGCGCTGACGCCGCCGCTGACACCTACGCGAACTTCTCCGCCACGGCGCGTATCGAGGCCTCCGACCAGGTGAGCTCGCCGGACCGGAGCGCCGCCAGCAGGCGGTCGACCCACTTCAGCTCCGCTTCGCGAACGGCGATCGAGTACTCCTCGTCCAGGAGGAACAGGCGCGGGAGGCCGGGAACCGCCTGGAGTGCCGCGCGGTCGGCCGCCAGCGAGGCGGACAGCTCGGCCGCACGGTCGGACAGCCGGGCGAGCGCCTCGTCCGGGGTCAGGACCATGAGGGTGGCGAGCGCTGCCGGGAACTCCGGGAACTCGCGCGCTGGGCTGCCGAGCATCTCGGCGGTCCAGTCGCGGAGGGCCGCCCGGCCGGCGTCGGTGATCTCGTAGACGGTGCGCTCGGGACGGCGCTCGTCGCGCTCGGTCTCCCGGACGGCGATCAGCTCTGCGCGCAACAGGCGGTCGATGGTCTGATACACGCTGTTGCGCTGCGCAACGTTCGCGATCCGGTCCTTGCCGCGCCCCTTGATCAGCTCGCGCATGCGGTACGGGTGCATGGGCTGCTCAGCCAGCAGGGAGAGCAGCACGAGTGCCAGCACGGACCGCCGATGAATGCTCCTCGCCACGCCAACGACCTTAACCGCCGCCTTGACTCGATAGTCATGATATGTATAGTTATGTTATGACTATCAAGGCATTGGTGATCGGCGGCGGCATCGCCGGTCCGGTCACGGCGATGGCACTGCGACGGGCCGGCATTGAGGCGACCGTCTACGAGGCGTACAACCGTGGCGCGGACGGCGTCGGAGCGTTCCTGACCCTGGCAGTCAACGGCGTCGCGGCGCTCGGCGCCCTCGACCTGCAGGCGGTGGTGCGCGACAAGGGGTTCGCGACCACGAAGATGTCCATCGGCATGGGCGGGAAGAAACCCATGGCCGAGTTCGGCTTCGGCGCCGCGTTGCCCGACGGGACCGGCACGCACACCATCAGGCGGGCCGATCTCTACGACTCGCTGCGCGACGAGGCGGTGCGGCGCGGCGTGCCGACCGAGTACGGCAAGCGGCTGGTCGCCGCCGCCCCGGAGGCCGGCGGCGTGACGGCCACCTTCGCCGACGGCAGCACCGCGCACGCCGACCTGCTGATCGGCGCCGACGGCCTGCGCTCGACCGTACGCACGATCATCGATCCCGGGGCGCCGTCGCCACGGTACGTGCCATTGCTCAACACCGGGGGCTACGCCAGGGGGCTGCGGCTCGACATCGAGCCCGGCGAGATGCACATGGTGTTCGGACGCGGCTGCTTCTACTCCTACGTCGTCCACCCCGACGGCGACGTGTGGTGGTTCGCGAACCCGCGCCAGCCTCGGGAGCAGACACGCGAAGAACTAGCCGCCGTCACCGCGGACGAGTGGCGCGCCCGGCTCCTCGACCTCTTCGCCGAGGACGGCGGTCCCGCCCGCGATCTCGTGACCGCCACCGAAGAGATCTTCGCGGGCTGGAACACCTACGACTTCCCGAAGGTGCCGGTCTGGCACCGGAACCGCATGATCATCGTCGGCGACGCGGCGCACGCCACCTCACCGGCTTCGGGCCAGGGCGCGTCGATGGCCATCGAAGACGCGGTCGTGCTCGCGAAGTGCCTGCGCGACGCCGGCGACGTGCACGACGCGTTCACCACGTACGAATCCCTGCGCCGCCACCGGGTGGAACGCGTGGTGGCGCAGGGCAAGCGCAATGGCGACGGCAAGACACTCGGTCCGGTGATGCGGCATCTACTCCCGCTGCTGTTCAAGCTGTACCGGCCGGGACCGGAAGCAATGGACTGGCTGTACGGACACCGCATCGACTGGGACTCGCCGGTCAGCCCATGCTCTTCTGGCCGTCCAGGGACTCGCGGATGATGTCGGCGTGGCCGGCGTGCTGCGCGGTCTCGGCGATGATGTGCATCAGCACGCGCCGGTTCGACCACTCCGTGTCGGTGAACCACGGCGCCTTCGGCAGTTCGTGGCTCGCGTTCAGGTCGACGGTGGCGACCAGCTCGTCGGTGCGGCGCGCGACCGCTTCGTACTCGGCGATCACGCCGGCCAGCGTCTCGTCCGGCAGCAGCTTGAACTCGTTCTCCCGCTGCTTGAAGTCCTCCTCCGTCATCTCCTCGAAGTTCGGCATCGCGGGAGCGCCCTCGACGAGGAAGTTCGCCCACCCGCGCTCGACCGAGGTCACGTGCTTGATCAGCCCGCCGAGGCACAGCTCGCTCGCCGTGGTGCGCTGCCGGGCCTGGTCGTCGGTCAGGCCGCGCGTGGTGAAGGTCAGGAAGAACCGGTGCTTCGCCAGCATGGCCAGCAGGTCCGCGCGCTCGCCGGTGACGGTCTCGGTGGAGGTCATTTCGGAGTCCCTTCGTCGTCGTTGAGACCAAGGTAGAACCCCTTGCGGCCACTTTTTGACCGCAATTGCGGGAGAATCGGGAACATGGCGAACACGAGCTCGCGGACGCTGCGGTTGCTGTCCCTGCTGCAGACCCACCGGTACTGGCCGGGCAGTGAACTGGCCGAGCGGCTGGGGGTCTCGCCGCGCACCCTGCGCCGGGACATCGACCGGCTGCGCGAGCTGGGCTACCCGGTGGAGGCGCAGCGCGGTGTCGACGGCGGCTACCAGCTCGCCGCGGGCGCGTCGCTGCCGCCGCTCGTGGTGGACGACGAAGAGGCGGTGGCGCTGACCGTCGGGCTCCAGACGGCAGCGCAGAGTTCGGTCGACGGCATCGCCGAGTCGTCGGTGCGGGTGCTGGCGAAGGTCGTGCAGGTGATGCCGGCCCGGCTGCGCCGCCGGGTCGACGCGCTGCGGGCGATGACCGTGCCGGCGACCTGGCCCGGCGCGTCCGCGCCCCGGATCGACCCCGGCCTGCTCACCACGATCGCGCTGGCCTGCAGGGACAGCGAACGCATCCGCTTCGGCTACACCGATGCCGGGGGCCGCGAGTCCGAGCGGGAGGTCGAGCCGTTGCGGCTGGTTCCGCTCGGGCGGCAGTGGTACCTGGTGGCCTACGACCTCACCCGGCACGCGTGGCGCAACTTCCGCATCGACCGGATCAGCGGTCCACGCGGCACCGGCGCCCGGTTCCGGCCACGCGAACTGCCCACCGCCGACGCCGCCGAGTTCGTCCGCAGCTCGCTCGGCGCGCTGCCGCAGCCGTACGAGGTCGAAGTCGTCGTCGACGTCCCGGCGGCCGTGGCGCGCGAGCGGATCGGCCGGTGGGGCACGGTCGAGGAGGTCGACGAAGGCCGGTGCCGGGTGCGGATGACGACCGCCTCCCTGGACTGGCCCGCGCTGGCGCTGGGTTCGCTGTGCGCCGAGTTCCGCGTGGTCGGGCCGCCCGAGCTGCGTGATCAGCTGCGGGAGTGGGCAGGCCGGTTCAGCCGGGCCTGATCGCCGCGGCGGGCGTGCACGAAGACCGTCAGCGTGGCGGCCAGGAACACGACCTGCATGAGCGTGCGTGGGACGATCTGGTCGTCCCACGCGGTGAGCACGCCGCTCTGCACCGCGTAGACGTTCGCCGGGAACATCAGCACGAGCATGGCGGTCAGCCCGGCCGCGGCCCACGGGGCGGTGCGCGGCCACAGCACACCGACGGCGCCGGCGAGCTCCAGGACTCCGGTGACGGTCACCAGCAGGACAGGCGCGGGCAGCGCCGGCGGGACCATGTCGATGAGCTGCTCCCGCATGCCCACGAAGTGCGAGATGCCGGTCGCGGTGAACATCGCAGCGACGCCGCCGCGCACGGCCATCGGCCACGGTCTGAGCCACCGGACCCCGGCCGCGCCGGCGAGCGCGAGGACCAGCGTGACGACGATCAGGATGATCAGCGGTGCCATGGTTCTCCTCCACATCTTGTCAGTGACAAGATTCCTCTTGCGCCCGTATCTTGTCAATGGAAAGATATGCTGGGGGCATGGCTGAGCGCTCCTACCACCACGGCGACCTGCGGCGCGCGATCCTCGAAGCCGCCGCAGAGACGATCGGCGAGCACGGTGTCGCGGCCCTGAGCCTGCGCGAGGTGGCGCGACGGGCCGGCGTGTCACACGCGGCGCCGGTGCACCACTTCCGCGACAAGGCCGGCGTGGTGACCGCGCTGGCGACCGAGGGGTACGACCTGCTGGCCGACGCCCTCACCGCTGCCCGGGACCAGGGCCTGGTGGAGATCGGCGTCGCGTACGTGCGGTTCGCGGTGGGGCACCGCGCGCACTTCGACGTGATGTTCCGGCCGGACCTGCACCACGCCGAGGACGCGGACCTGCTGGCGGCGCGGCAGCGGGCGTGGGCGGTGATGGCGGACGCGGTGTCGGAGGGGAAGCTGGCGCAAGTCGCGGCCTGGTCGATCGTGCACGGTTTCGCGACGCTGTGGCTCAGCGGCGCGATGCCGCCCGAGGTGACCGGGGATTTGGAGGCGTCCGCCCGGGCGGTGGCGGAGATGCTGGCACCGGGCGGCGCGGGCCGGTAGCCGGAGTCCCGGAGCGCTCGCGCCGGGCAGTCAGGCGGGAAATCCGACCGGGCGTCGCGGAATCCCTCGCGCCGGGCGGCCCGGGTCGGCAGGCCCGGCACCCCGCCACGCCGGCGGGAGCCGAGGCGCGGGGTGCCGCAGCGCGGGCGCTCAGCGGGAAGCAGCGCAGGCCACGCTGTGGCAGGCGGGGGCTCAATCCGGTAGCCGCGCGCCCTGGCGCTGCAGTTCCTCCCGCACGGCGGCCGCGCTCACCGCACCCCGGGCGCTCAGCGCCGCGGCCACCCCGGCCGCGTGGCCGGTCGCGAAAGCGGTTCCCATGGCGCGCAGTGAAGCGCCCGCACCGCGGTCGCCGTCCACGGTCCGGCCCGCGCAGAACAGGTTCGGCGTGTTCCGGCTCCACAACACGCCGAGCGGGATGCCGTAGTAACCCGGCTCGCCGATGAACCGCCACTCCGACGGCACGCCCACCCCCGGGTGGTACTCGATCGGCCACGCGCCGATCGCCACCGCGTCGTCCGTGGGGGCCGGCGACAGCACGTCCTTCTCGGTCAACTGGACCCGTCCGACCAGGTGCCGCGACTCGCGCGTGCCCAGTTCCGGGCCCGTGCTGACGATGTAGGCGTCCGCGCACCCCGGCAACGTCCGGATCACCCGCAGGTATGCCGCGGCCTGCCGTCGTGCGCTGCGTTCGGCTCGGCTCGTGTCCGCGGCGTCGCGCGCGTCGTAGCCCTCGTCCGCCAGGTACGTGATCAGGTCGCCGGACACCGGCATCCGCGCGATCAACCCGGATTCCGCCGTCAGGCCGGGCAGACCACGAGCCTTCGCCGCCCGGACCGCCTCCCGCACCGCATCCCGCGAGACCTCGGCGTTCGCCGCGATCCCACCGAACCGCACACCCAGCGTGCCGTTCTGCACCCAGCCGTCGTTGCCGTACCGCACCTCCGCGCCCGCGTGCTGCGCCAGGTCGGCTTCACCGGTGGCGTCCACGAACACGTTCGCGGAGTACTCGTGCACCCCGGCGTGATCGGCCACCCGCACCGTCCGAACGCGATCGTCCACTCTGGACGCGTCCAGCAGGTGCGAGTGCAGCAGCACGTCCACCCCGGCGGCGTCGCACAGGTCGTCGGCGACCCGCTTCACCGCTTCCGGATCGAACACCACCGCCACCGCGGTGAAGCGCGTCGGCTCGCTCACCGCGCCCAGCTCGCGCAGCCCGTCGAGCACCTCGCCCGCCACGCCGAACACCACCTGCTCGCGGTCCTCCCGCGTGAACAACCCGCAGTACGTCACCACGTTCCGCAACGTCGCCGCCCCGCCCAGGCACGGTCCACGCTCGATCAGCAGCGTCCTGGCCCCGGCCCGCCGCGCGCCGACCGCCGCGGCGATCCCGGCCGAACCGCCACCGGCGACGATCACGTCGTAGTTCACACAGCCTCCTTCTCGCGATCCGGCGCCGGCTGCTGTTCGCGGACGCCGAGCATGAGCAGCGCTCCCACGAGCGGGCCTGCGGCCAGCGTGGCGAACGCCGCGAAGAACGAATGGGTCGCCTGGAACACCGCGCCCAGCACCACCGGCACGACCGTGCTGCCGAGCTGCCAGAACGCGTTCGTCGCACCGGCCGCCGAACCGGCCAGGCCGACCCCGGCGATGCGCGGGATCATCGCGACCATCAGCGGGCTGTAGACGTAGGCCGCGACGCCGAGGAACGGCGCCACCCACAGGAAGCCCGTCAGGTTGTCCCGCGTGCCGAACACCAGCAGCGCCACCACGAACGCGCCGAGCACGACGACGGTCAGCGCCTTCCGCCTGCCGCCGAGCAGGTCGGACACGAACCCGATGCACGGCTTGGCCGCGATGGCGGCGATCCCGAAGATCGCGACCACCCCGCCCGCCTGCACCCCGGTCAGCCCGTTGCCCTTGACCATCAGCGCGTTGGACCACGTGATGAACCCGTAGGTGCCCCACAGGCCGCCGAACCCGGCCAGCCCGAGCAGCCACAGGTCACGCGAGCGGGCCAGCGGGCGCAGGTCCGGCACCGCGCGTTCGGCCGCGTCTTCCGCCCGGGTGCGCACCAGGAGCAGGCACAGCACCGCGATGACCATCGAGGCGCCGCCGAACACGTGGTACGACGTCTGCCACCCGGCGGATTCGAGGAGCCGCGGCACGACCGCGTTGGCGATCACCGTGCCGAGCGAGGTCGCGGTCATGAACACGCCCATCGCGAACCCGCGGTCCTTCGGCGTGAACCACTGCGCGATCAGCTTCACACCGGCCGAGTAGTCGCAGCCGGCGAAGATCCCGACCGCGGCCTGGAAGGCGATGCCGACCGGCACGGAGTCGGTCTCGCCGAACAGGATCATGAACCCGCCTGCGAGGAACAGCGACGCGCCCATCACGACCCGCGCGCCGAGCCAGTCGGTGAGGACGCCGCCGGCCGCGTTCGAGATGACGTAGCCGACGTAGTAGCCGGTGGCGAAGACGCCCAGACCGGTGAGCGAGACCCCCAGGTGCTCGCCCACCGCGACCGACGCCGGTCCCCACGTCGACCGGTCCACCGACGTCATCGTGAACGCGGCCCAGGACAGCACCAGCACCACCCAGCGGTACGGGTCCCGGCCGGGAGTTCGACTCATCGTTGAGCGTCCCTTCTCCATTGATGTCCTGCCTGAGAGGCAGGGAGTAGTACACGTGCCTTGACACGTGCCTGTCCAATGCCGGTTAATCAGCCCGGTCATGCCTCACAGGCAGGGGAGAAGCGCGTGGAGCTGCGTCACCTGCGGTACTTCGTCGCCGTCGCGACCGAGGGCTCGCTCACCCGTGCGGCGGAACGGCTGCACCTCACCCAGCCGTCGCTGAGCCGTCAGATCCGGCAGCTCGAACGGGACATCGGCGCGCCGCTGCTGGAGCGCGGGGCGACGGGCACGACGCTCACGCCGGCCGGCGCCGCGCTGCACTCGCACGCGGTGCTCCTGCTGCGCCTGGCGGACGCCACCAGGGAGACGGCGCACGCGGCCGCGGGCCGGTCCCGTGAGGTGGTGGGGATCGGCATCCCGCCCGGGCTGTCCGCGGAGTGGCTGCTGGACACGCTGGCCGCGCTCGACGCGGCGGTCCCGCACGCGGCGGTCGCCCTCACCGAGGCGAGCAGCACCGAGCAGCTCCGGATGGTCCGCGAGGGCAGGCTCGACCTGGGCCTGGTGCACGAGCAGCCGGCCGGCAGCCTGCGGGGCGCGCGGTTGTTCGACCAGCCCTTCGGGGTCGCCGTCCGGCCAGGGCACCCGCTGGCCGACGGCCCGGCGTGCCGGCTGCGGGACCTGGACGGGGTGCGGATCCTCGCCCACGGGAGGCAGCAGGTGCCGGTCGCGCACGACCGCCTGGTCGTCGCGGCGCACGACGCGGGGGTGGTGCCGCTGTGGCAGTTCGCGCAGTTCTCCGAGCACGCGCGGGCATGCGCCGAGGCGACGAAGTCGGACGCCGTGCTGCTGACCGAACACTCCGCGACGCGGCTGCTGCCGGGCTGGCCGTGGCGGCCGGTGGTGGACCCGGCGCTGGAACTGGTGACGTGGCTGGTGTGGCCCCCCTCGACGCGCACCGTGGTGGACGAGGTGGCGCGGACGATCAGCGACCGGTGACGCGCGGGAGGCGCGGGGGGCGGGAGCCCGCCACCAGGTCGAGCAGCTCGTTGATCTCCATGGCCCGCACGTTGACCGTCGAGAGCGCAAGCCTGTCGTGGTCGTGTGTAAGACTTCCGGGCGTGGCGAACCCCGGGTTGGATCAGGCAGCGAAGTTCGAACTGGCACGTCTCATCACCGAGCTGTCGGTGGTGCACGGCAAGGTGACGCTGGCCTCCGGCAAGGAGGCCGACTACTACATCGACCTGCGGCGGGCCACGCTGCACCACGCGGCGGCCCCCCTCATCGGCCGGCTCATGCGGCAGCTCACGGCGGACTGGGACTACGTGGCGGTGGGCGGGCTCACCCTCGGCGCGGACCCGGTCGCGACCGCGATGCTGCACTCGGCGTCGGCGGACGGGAAGGTCCTCGACGCGTTCGTGGTGCGCAAGGCCACGAAGTCGCACGGCATGCAGCGCCGCATCGAGGGCATCGAGGTCGCGGGGCAGCGGGTGCTCGCCGTGGAGGACACCTCGACCACCGGCAGCAGTGTGCTGACCGCCGTCGAGGCGCTCACCGAGGCGGGCGCGACCGTGGTCGGCGTGGCGACGGTCGTCGACCGCGGCACCGGCGCGCGTGAGGCCATCGAGAAGGAAGGCCTCACCTACCGGTATCTGCTGGACCTCGACGACTTGGGTCTGTAGCCGATTCACGCCGCCCCCTAGGGGGAAACCCCGAAGTGATCTCCGGAATTCGAGTCGACATTCCTGCCTTGATCAGGAGTAACCTCGATACCAGGGGAATCGCGGGAAGGGGGCGGCGTGACGATCGCGGGAGTTCTGGCCGACATAACGGTCGGATTACACATTCTGGCCCTGCTTTACATCGGCCTCGGCGGGTTTCTCGCCTGGCGGTGGCCGCGCAGCATTTTCGTGCACGTGTTCTTCGCCATCTGGGGTGTGGTGGTCAACGTCTTCCCGATCCCCTGCCCGCTGACGGCGCTGGAGGACTACTTCCGCGGCCTGCAGGGCCTGGGCCCGCTGCCGGGCGGCTTCAACGCCTACTACCTCTACGACACGGTGTTCCCGCGCTCGATGCTGCCGGTGGTCGCCGTGGTCGCGCTGGCGCTGGTGGTCTTCTCCTACGCGGGCGCGTACCTGCGCTGGAAGCACCGCGAGCACCCGTCGACGCACGCCATGCCGCAGGCCTAGGACACAATCCTCCGTGTGGTCATCCTCCTGATCCTGCTCGGCATCCTGCTCTGCGGCGTGGTCGCCGGGCTGGTCATGCGCCCCCGCGCGCGGGCCGCGCAGGACGCCTTCGCCGACGGGGTGCAAGCGCTTGCCGCACGCACCGGGTGGCGGCCCGGCCACGCACCGCTGCCGCCGCTGCAGTCGACGTTCGTGACGATCGACGACGTCCTCGGGTCGAGCAACCACCTCCCGGCGGAGGTGGCGCAGCGGATCACCACCCAGACCGTGTTCTTCACCACCGAGCACATCGCCGCGGTGTTCCCCGGTGAGCTGACCCAGCAGGACCTCACCACCGCGACCGCGGACCTGCTCGCGGACCTGTCCGGGGCCCGCCGATGAGCGAGGAGACCGGCCCGACCGAGTGGACCGCCCGGGAACCGGTCGGCGTCGGCCCGTGGGAGGGCGAGTGGCCCACCGGTGCGCACTACGACCCCGAGCTGCTGGCCGAAGGCGACCGCCGCAACGTCGTGGACGCCTACCGGTACTGGCGGCGCGAAGCGATCGTCGCCGACATCGACCGGCGACGGCACCCCTTCCACGTCGCCATCGAGAACTTCCAGCACGACCACAACATCGGCACCGTGGTGCGCACCGCGAACGCCTTCGCCGCGGCCGCCGTGCACGTCGTCGGGCGGCGGCGCTGGAACCGGCGCGGCGCGATGGTCACCGATCGGTACCAGCACCTCGAACACCACCCGGACGTGCCGTCACTGCTGACCTACGCGCGCGACCGCGGCCTGGCGATCGTCGCCGTGGACAACACCCCCGGCTCGCAGCGCGTGGAAACCGCTGAGCTGCCACGGGAGTGCGTGCTGCTGTTCGGCCAGGAAGGCCCCGGCCTGTCCGCCGAGGCGCACGACGCGGCGGCGGTGGTCGTGTCGATCGCGCAGTTCGGCTCCACGCGCTCGATCAACGCCGGGGTCGCCGCCGGCATCGTGATGCACGCCTGGATCAGGCAGCACGCGGACCTGTCGGCGGCCTGGTAGGCGTCACCTCGACCGGGATCCCGTTCAGCACAGCGGTTCCGGACAGCGCGTCCAGCAGGGTCTCGTCGGCCACCAGGTTGCTGTTCACGCCCGCGTGCGCCGCCGCGACCGCGGTCTGCGTGCCCGGCCCGCCGTGCCCCCAGCCGTGCGGGATGCTGACCACACCCGGCCGGATCTCCTCGGTCACCTCGACCGGCACCTCGATCTTGCCCGCCTTCGAGCTGACCAGCGCCGGCTCCCCGTCGGCCAACCCGAGCCGCTCCGCGTCGTCCGGGTGGACCTGCACGGTGCACCGGTTCTTGCCGCGCACCAACGGTTCCAGGTTGTGCATCCACGAGTTGTTCGACGACAGCTGCCGCCGCCCGATGAGGACCAGCTCGCCGTCCGGCACGTGCGCGAGTTCCGCGGCCAGGCGTGGCACGTCGGCGGTGATGGCCTCCGGCGCCAGCTCGACCTTCCCGCTCGCCGTCGACAGGATCTCCGGCAGGCGCGGGCGAAGCGGCCCGAGGTCCACGCCGTGCGGGGCGGCTTCGAGGTCCGCGAGGGTCAGGTCGTACGGCCCGGCGCGCAGCATCAGGTCGATCAGCCGCGCCGGCCCGCGCCGGTCCCCCGCGACGGCCGGGTCGAGCCCGGCGCGCTGCGCGATCTGGCCCGCGACGAACGTGTCCAGCGCCTCGATGTCCGGATCCGGGCCCTGCCCGGTGACGATGCTGGTGAGCCGCAGCATGGTCGCCCACTCCGGCGGCAGCTCGCTGGTCAGCGCGGCCGGGGTCCAGTTCGCCACGTTGCGCACGGCCAGCTGGTACAGCGCGACGTCGTAGTGCTCCCGTTCGAGCGGGGTGGGGCCGGGCAGGATGACGTCGGCGTGCCGGGTCGTCTCGTTGCGGTAGATGTCCAGCGACACCATGAAGTCCAGTCGCGCCAGGGCTTCCGCGAGCCGACCGGCGTTCGGGGTGCTCAGGCACGGGTTGCCGCTGACGGTGATCAGCGCGCGGACCTGGCCGTCGCCGGGCGTGAGGATCTCGTCGGCCAGCGTCGCGACCGGCACCTCGCCGAGCACCTCCGGCAGCCCGCGCACGCGGGTGCGCCAGCGGCCGTGCCGGAACGGGCGGCGCTTGCCGGGCGCGCTGTTCGCCTGCCCGGCGGCGGCGAGCGGGAACATCACACCGCCGGGGCGGTCCAGGTTGCCGGTGAGGACGTTGAGCACGTCGACCAGCCAGCTGGCGAGGGTGCCGAACGCCTGCGTGGTGGTGCCGATCCGACCGTAGACCGCGGCGGACTCGGCGGCGGCGAGCTCGCGGGCCATCCGGCGGATTTCGCCTGCCGGGATGCCGGTGACCGGCGCGACCGCCTCGGGGGTGAAGTCGCGGGCCAGTTCGCCGACGTCCTCGACGCCCGTCACGTGCTCGGCGAGGTGCCCAAGGCTCACGCTCCCGTCCGCGAACAGCACGTTGACCAGCGCGAACAACAGGAGCGCGTCGGTGCCCGGGCGGATCGTGTGGTGCTCGTCGGCGACCTGCGCGGTGCGGGTCCGGCGCGGGTCGACCACGACCACCTTGCCGCCGCGCTCGCGGATCGCCTTGAGCCGCCCGCGCATGTCCGGCGCGGTCATCAGGCTGCCGTTGGAGACCAGCGGGTTGGCGCCGAGCACCAGCAGGTGCTGGGTGCGGTCGACGTCCGGCACCGGGATCGTCATGCCGTCGCCGAACAGGTAGCCGCTGGAGTAGTGCTTGGGCAGCTGGTCGACGCTGCCCGCGGTGTAGAAGTTCTTGGTGCCCAGGGCCTTGAAGAAGACGCGGCCGTAGAGCGCGGTCGACAGGTTGTGGACGCTCGGGTTGCCCGCGTACACGGCGACGGCGTCGCGGCCGTGCGCCTCCATGATCGGCAGCAGGCGCGCGTTGATCTCGGCGAACGCCTCGTCCCAGGAGACCGGGACGTGCTTGCCGTCGCGCTTGACGAGCGGGGTGCGCAGGCGGTCAGGGTCGTGGTGCAGCGCGGCCAGCGACGCGCCCTTGGGGCAGATGAAGCCGCGGGAGAAGACGTCCCCGGCGTCCCCGCGCACCTCGGTGACCTGGCTGCCGTCGAAGGTGACCGTCAGGCCGCAGGTGGCCTCGCAGAGCGGACAGGTGACATGCGCCGTTGCCATCCCCTGATCGTCGACGGAACCCAGCGACATGTCGAGGGCCAATCCATGATGGGTTCATGCACAGCGACTGGGCCGCCGCCGCGGAACGGGCGATCGTCACCCGGCACCTGCGCCGGCTCTGGGGACTGCCGGGCACGCTGCTCGCCCGGAGCGGCTGGCCGGCGACCCCCGATCAGCGGCTGCACGTGCACTGGAACTACTGGTGGCAGGCGCACCTCCTGGACTGCCTGACCGACGCGCAACTGCGGGACCCGACGCCGGCGCGCGAGGCCGCGATCGAGCGGTTCGTGTCGTCGATGCGGCTGCGGAACCGGGGCAGCTGGCGCAACGACTACTACGACGACCTGGCGTGGCTGGGCCTCGCGTTGCAGCGCACCGGCCGGGACGTGGGCTTCTTCCTCGGCGAGCTGCGGTCCGGCTGGACGACGGAGGGCGGCGGCGGCATCTGGTGGCGGCGCGGCGACCGGTTCAAGAACGCGCCGTCGAACGGGCCGGCGGCGATCCTGTTCGCCAGGGCCGGTGACGTGGAGCGGGCGCGGGAACTGCTGGACTGGATGGAGAAGACGCTCGTCGACCCGGACACGGGTGTGGTGTGGGACGGACTGCGGGTGGACAGCGGCGACCTCGTGCAGGAGATCTACACCTACTGCCAAGGGGTTTTCCTCGGCGCGTGCCTGGAGATGTCCGAATTGGACCAGGCAGCGCGCACGATCCGGGCGGTGGCCGCGAATTGCGCGCCGGGCGGGGTGCTGCGCGGCCAGGGCGGCGGCGACGGCGGGTTGTTCGCGGGGATCCTGGCGCGGTACCTGGCGCTGGCCGTGCACCGGTTGCCGCCAGGCCCGGAGGCGGACGCGGCGCGCGATCTGGTGCTCGCCTCCGCGGAGGCGGCGTGGACCGGAGCGGCCGACGCCTACGGCGGCCCGCTGTTCAGTCCGGAGTGGAACGAGCCGGCGCCCACCCCGCCCCTGCCGAAGAACCACCCGGCGCGGGACCTCTCGGTGCAGCTGGGCGCCTGGATGCTCCTAGAGGCGGCGGCCACGCTCTAAGGGTGGCAGCGAACGTGGAACTCGCGCCCGAGAACGCAGAACTCGCGTTCGTGAGCGTGGGACTCGCGCGCGGGAACGTGGGACTCGCCGAGCGCTCTAGAGGTGACAGCCGCAGGAGGCGCGGTGCATCAGGCGCGGCGGCAGGCGGACCGTCTCGTGTGGGCGGTCCGGCTCCTTGATCCGGGCCAGCAGCAACCGCACCGCGCGGCGGCCGATCTCCTCGATCGGCTGGGCCATCGTGGTCAGCGGCGGCTCCACCAGGTCCGACCACTCGACGTCGTCGAAGCCGGCCAGCGCCAGGTCCGCGCCGACCCGCAACCCCTGCCTGCGGACCTCGTGCAGCACGCCGACCATCATCGAATCGTTGGCCACCACCAGCGCCGTCGGCCGGTCCGGCAGCGCGAGCAGTTTCGCGGTCGCCGCGGCGCCGCCCTCGCGCGAGGAGTGCCCGGACACCACCAGCTCCGGGTTCCACGACAACCCGCCGCGCCCGAGGCCGAGCCGGTAGCCCAGCGTCCGCTCCTCGGACGTGGTCAGTCCGGGCATCCCGCTGACGAACCCGATCCGCCGGTGCCCCAGCGAGGCCAGGTGCTCGGTCAGCGCCGACGTCGACTGGATGTTCTCCGACCCGACCTGGTCCACGTCGGTCCGCATGGTCAAGCGGTCGATCAGCACCGTCGGCAGCCCGAGCGACACCAGCTCGCTGATCACGCGACCATCGCCCGCCGCGGGGGTCAGCAGCATCCCCTCGACCCGCCGGGACCGCAACGTCCGGACCGTCTCCTGCTCGGTCTTCACGGTGTCGTGGGTGTCGGCGAGCAGCACCGTGTACCCGGCCGCGGCGGCCTCGCGTTCGATCGCCTGCATCAGCGCCGCGAAGTACGGGTTGGCGAGCAGCGAGATCGCCACGCCGATCTGCCGCGTGCCGCCGGTGACCAGCGAACGGGCGATCGCGTCGCCGGTGTAGCCGGTCTCCTCGATGGCGCGCAGCACCGCGGCCTTGGTTTCCGGGGCCACCGCGCGGGTCCCGTTCACCACGTGTGAGACGGTGGTGATCGAGACGCCGGCCAGATCGGCGACGTCCTTCTGGGTGGGCCTGGACGGCATCAGAGTTCTCCATCGAGCACGGGCGATCCGCAAGCGTTTGCGCAAACGCTTGCCGGAGTAGTGTAAGCCCTCCTACCGTCCCCGTCGGCAAACGATCAGCCTCGATGGGGAGGGCAGCGTGAGACAGCGGAGTCTCCTGTGCCTGGTCACGGCCGGCTTGCTGGCCGTCAGCGGGTGCACCGTCGAACGCCACTGGGGCGGGAGTTCCGCTCCGGCGGGCAGCGGCCAGGCCAAGGTCGGCCTGGTGACGAAGACCGAAACGAATCCGTACTTCGTGGAGCTGCGCAACGCGGCGAGCGCCGCCGCGCAGGCCCAGGGCGCCGAGTTCATGGCGCTGGCCGGGCAGTTCGACGGCGACAACGACGGACAGGTCCGGGCCATCGAGAACATGGTCCAGCAGGGCGTCACCACCATCCTGATCACCCCGAACTCCTCGACCGGCGTGCTCGCCGCGATCGAGCGGGCACGGCAGGCCGGGGTCATGGTGATCGCGCTGGACACCGCGACGGACCCGGCCGACGCGGTCGACGCCACCTACGCGACGGACAACGTCGCGGCCGGGCGGCAGCAGGGCGCCTACGTCAAGGCCGCGCTCGCCGGCGCCGCCCCGAAGGTGATCATGATCGACGGCACCGCGGGCAGCACGGTGGACACCTACCGGCACAACGGGTTCCTGGAGGGCATCGGCCTGAAGGACGGCGATCCGGCGATCGTCGGGCGGGACAACGCCAACGGCGACCAGTCCATCGCGCAGCAGAAGATGGAGAACCTGCTCCAGCGCAGCACGGACCTCAACGCCGTCTACACGATGAACGAGCCGACCGCGCGTGGCGCGTACGCCGCATTGCAGGCCCGCGGGCTGCGGATCCTGATGGGCTCGATCGACGGCGGCTGCCAGGGCGTGCAGAACGTGCGCGACGGCCAGTACGCGGCGACGGTCATGCAGTTCCCGCGCAAGATGGCCGAAGAAGGCGTCGCCGCCGCCGTCCGGTACGCGCAGACCGGCCAGAAGCCGAGCGGGTTCATCGACACCGGCTCGGTCGTGATCACCGACCGCCCATTGCCCGGCGTGCCCAGCCAGGACACCACGTGGGGCCTGCAGAACTGCTGGGGGACGAAATGACGGCGTCCACTGTGGAGCGGCGCGAGTCGCTCGGTGAGTTCTTCCTGCGCGCCCCGGCGATCGGGCCCGCGCTCGCGCTGGTGGTCGCTGTCGTCGTGTTCTCGTTGTCCACCAGCACGTTCCTGGAGCTGGACAACCTGTCGCTGGTGGTCGAGCAGTCGCTGGTGGTCGGCACGCTCGCGCTCGGCCAGACGCTGATCATCCTCACCGCGGGAATCGACCTGTCGAACGCGGCGGCGATGGTCCTGGCGACGCTGCTGATGGCGAAACTGCTGGTCGGCGGGGTGCCCGGGGGCCTCGCGCTCATCCTCGGCGTGCTGGTCACGGCCGCGCTGGGCCTGGTCACCGGTTCGCTGGTCACCCGGGTCAAGCTGCCGCCGTTCATCGTCACGCTCGGCTTGTTCACCATGCTCACCGCGGCGGCCAAGCTGGTCGCCGACGGCCAGGCGGTGCCGATCGCGCCCGACTCGCTGCTCGCCTGGCTCGGCACCCGCCGCTACCTGTTCGGCGGCATCCCGGTCACCTACGGCATGACGCTCGCGCTGGTCATGTACCTCGTGCTCTGGTACGCGCTGACCAGGACGGCGTGGGGCAAGCACGTCTACGCCGTCGGCAACGCGCCGGAAGCCGCGCGGCTGAGCGGCATCAAGGTCAACCGGACGATCGTGTCGGTCTACCTGGTGGCCGGGCTGATCTTCGGCATCGCCGCGTGGCAGGCGCTGGGCCGGGTGCCCAACGCCGACCCGAACGCCTACCAGCTCGGCAACCTCGACTCGATCACCGCGGTCGTGCTGGGCGGCACCAGCCTGTTCGGCGGACGCGGATCGGTGTTCGGGACGATGATGGGTGCGTTGATCGTGACGGTGCTGCGCTCGGGGCTGACCCAGCTCGGCGTCGACTCGCTCTACCAGGACGTCGCCACCGGTGCGCTGGTGATCGCCGCGGTGGCCGTGGACCGGCTGGCCAGGAGGCAGAAATGACCCCGACACTCTCGGCGCGCGGCCTGGTCAAGCGCTTCGGCAGGGTGACCGCGATCGACGGCGCGGACTTCGACCTCGAACCGGGCGAGGTGCTCGCCGTGGTCGGTGACAACGGCGCGGGCAAGTCGAGCCTGATCAAGGCCCTGTCCGGGGCGCTGGTGCCGGACGCGGGCGAGATCTTCGTCGACGGCGAACCGGTGCACTTCCGCACGCCGCTGGACGCGCGGCGCTGCGGCATCGAGACCGTCTACCAGGACCTGGCGCTGGCGCCGGCGCAGGACATCGCGACCAACATGTTCCTGGGCAGGGAGATCCGCCGCCGTGGCCCGCTCGGTCTGGTCCGCAAGCTGGACACGGCGAAGATGCGCGCCGAGGCTCAGCGGGTGCTCGACGAGCTGGACATCAAGATCAAGTCGATCACGCAGCCCGTCGAGACGCTCTCCGGCGGCCAGCGGCAGGGCGTCGCGGTCGCGCGGGCCGCGGCGTTCGGCACCAAGGCCGTGATCATGGACGAGCCGACCGCCGCGCTCGGGGTCGCCGAGTCGGCGAAGGTGCTGGAGCTGATCGACCGGATCCGCCAGCGCGGCCTGCCGGTCGTGCTGATCAGCCACAACATGCCGCACGTGTTCGAGATCGCGGACCGCATCCACGTGCACCGGCTGGGCAAGCGGGTCGGGGTGGTCTCGCCGAAGACGACCAGCATGAACCAGGTCGTCGGGCTGATCACCGGCGCGCTGCGCGTCGGGGCGGACGGCCAGGTCGAGGAGGTCGAGTCGGCGGTGCGGACGGGGTTGTCGGCGTGACCGTCCTGCTCGCGGGGCTGTGCACGGTCGATCTCGTGCAGCGGGTGGCGGAGCTGCCGTCCCCCGGCGAGAAGGTGCAGTCGCTCGGCGTCGAGGTGGCCGCGGGCGGGCCGGCGACCAACGCCGCCGTCACGGTCGCGGCCCTCGGCGAGGAGGCCGTGCTGGTGACGGCGCTGGGCAGGCACCCGCTCGCCGGGCTGGCCCGCGCCGACCTGGCCGCGCACGGCGTGCGGGTCGTGGACATCGCCCCCGAGCAGGACGAACCCCCCGCGGTGAGCGCCGTCGCGGTGCGTGACCGTGACGGCGAGCGGACCGTCGTCTCGCGCAACGCCGGGTCGAACCCGGGCGCCATGCCGTCCGAACTGCCGGACGGCGTCCGAGCCGTGCTGGTCGACGGGCACCTGCCGCGGCTGGCGCTGGGCGTGGCGCGCTGGGCTCGGGACCGGGGCGTTCCGGTCGTGCTGGACGCGGGCAGCTGGAAACCGGTGCTGGACGACCTGCTGCCGCTGGTCGACATCGCGGCCTGCTCGGCGCGGTTCCGCGCGCCGGGGCCGAGCCTGCGTGAGCGCGGGGTGCCCACGGTGGTCGTGACGAACGGCCCCGGCCCGGTGCACTGGGAAACGAACGACGATGCTGGTGAGATCGAGGTGCCGCGCGTGCCCGCGGTGGACACACTGGGCGCGGGGGACGTCTGGCACGGTGCGCTGGTCCACGGCGTCGGGAGGTTCGGGCTGCCGGAACTGATCCGGTTCGCCAACGGAGTGGCCGCGGAGAAGGTGCGGCACGCGGGGCCACGGACGTGGGTCCCGGAGGTAGGGAAGTTGGGAGTGCGATGACGAGTCCGACGTTCGACGAGCTGCTGACCAGGGCGGAGGGCCTGGTGACGCGCGGGAGGCGGTCCATCCTCGGGATCGTGGGCGCGCCCGCGGCAGGCAAGACCACCCTGGCGCGCGGGCTGGCCGACGCGCTCGGCAACCGCGCGGTCGTGGTCGGGATGGACGGGTTCCACCTGGCGCAGGTCGAGCTGCAGCGGCTGGGCCGGACCGACCGCAAGGGCGCGCCGGACACCTTCGACGCCTTCGGCTACGTGAGCCTGCTGCGCCGCATCAAGGAGACCAAGGAGACGGTGTACGCGCCGCTGTTCCGGCGTGAGATCGAGGAGCCGATCGCGGGCGCGGTGTGCGTGCCGCCGGAGGTGCCGCTGGTCATCACCGAGGGCAACTACCTGCTGGTCGACGAGGAGCCGTGGAGCGACGTGCCCGGGCTGCTGGAGGAGATCTGGTTCCTCAAGCCCGACGAGCAGGAGCGGATCGAGCGGCTGGTCAACCGGCACCGCCGCTACGGCCGCACGCTGGTCGAGGCGAAGGGCCGGGCGCTGGGCAGCGACCAGCGCAACGCGGACCTGATCGAGACCACCGCGAGCCGGGCCGACCTGGTGCTGGAGAACCTGCCGCTGCAGAACTTCGTGATATGAGCGGGGTCCTCGTCGTCACCGGGGGCAGCCGGGGCATCGGCGCGGCGGTCGCGACGCTGGGCGCCGCGCGCGGGTACGACGTGGTGATCAACTACGCGAGCGACACGGCGGCGGCCGAGGAGGTCGCCGCCCGGGTTCGCGCCGCGGACCGGAAGGCGCTGGCCGTCCGCGGCGACGTGGCGTCCGAGGAGGACGTGATCGCGTTGTTCGACGCGGCGGCCGGGCTGGGGCCGGTCACCGCGGTGGTGAACAACGCGGCGATCACCGGCAACACGCCGGGGCGGCTGGACTCCCAGGACGTGGCGACGGTGCGGCGAGTGCTGGACGTCAACGTGACCGGGGTGTTCCTGTGCTGCCGGGAGGCAGTGCGGCGGATGTCCACCCGTTACGGCGGCGTCGGGGGCGCGGTGGTGAACATTTCGTCCACAGCCGCGCGCACCGGTTCGCCCGGCGAGTGGACGCACTACGCGGCGACGAAGGCGGCGGTCGAGACGCTGACCTGGGGACTGGCGCAGGAGGTGGCCGGCGAGGGGGTGCGGGTCAACGCCGTGGCGCCCGGCCTGGTGGACACCGGCCTGCACGCGGCGGCCGGGCTGCCGGACCGGGTGGAGCGGCTGGCGCCGACGATCCCGCTCGCGCGCCCCGGCCGGCCGGAGGAGATCGCCGAGGCGGTCCTGTGGATGCTTTCGCCTGCCGCGTCCTACGCGGTGGGCGCGATCCTGCCGGTCGGCGGCGGCCGCTGACGCTGTCCACAGCCTGTGGATGAAAGTTCGAGTTGTCCACAGGTACACCCGTGGAAACCGGGAACCCGAACGGGACGTTGTCATTCCTGAGGGGGCTCGATCGGGTGAGAAGGGACTGCATGTCGAAGCTGACCGGAGTGCACCACTTGGCGCTCACGGTGACCGACGTCGACCGGAGTGTGCCCTGGTACGAGCGCGTGCTCGACCTGCGGGAGACCGGGCGGCGAGAGGATCCGGAGACCGGCCTGCGCAAGGTGTTGCTCCAGGCCCCCGGCGACGCGTTCTCGGTGGTCCTGCTGCAGCACCCGGACACCGAGCGCGGCCCGTTCGACGAGCGCCGGACCGGGCTGGACCACGTCGCGTTCACGGTGCCGACCTTCGCCGAGCTCAAGCAGTGGGAGCAGCGGCTCGCGGACTACGGGGTCGAGTACAGCCCCGCCAAGCAGTCGCGCACGCTGCCCGGCTCCGCGGTCATCGTGTTCCGCGACCCGGACGGGATCCAGCTGGAGGTGTGGGCCGGCATCGACTCCTGAGGCCCGGCGCTGTTGATCTGCGCGGTCGACCGCGAGAACCTGGTTCCACCACGCGACCGCGGTGGAAGCGCCAGCCCCCGGAGGACCGATGACGGACCGGATCTTCGACGCACTCGCCGACGCTGCCGCGGACCCGGTCGCCATCGGCTGGCTGTCCGGTGGCCGCGAGATCGGGTTCGCCGAGGTGGACCGGCTGTCCGACCGGTTCGCGGCCGGCCTGCTGCGGCACGGGATCCGGCACGGCGACCGGATCGCCGTCCTCGGCCCCACCGCGCCGGAATGGCTCGTGGTCTACTTCGCCGCGGCCAAGATCGGCGCGGTCGTGGTGGGCCTGAGCGTGCGCTACCGGGAGAACGAACTCGCCCACATGCTGCGTGACTCTGGAGCGCGCCTGGTGGTCACCGTGCCGTCGCACGACGGTGTCGACTTCCCCGCGCTGCTCGCCGGGCTCGTCGAGACCGTGGTGACCTTCGGCGGCGACGGCCTGACCTTCGACGACCTCCTGGTCGACGGGCCGACGGCGGAGGCAAGGGCAGCGGTCACCCCGGACGACCCGGTGATGATCATCTACACCTCGGGCACCACCGGCACGCCCAAGGGCGCCGTCCTGACCCACCGCGGCCAGCTCGCGGCGGCTCGCTCGCAGGCCAGGCACATGCGCATGACCGAGCACGACGTCCTGCCGGTCGCCGTGCCGCTCAACCACGTCAGCGGGATCACCTGCTGCGTGCTGGCCGCACTCGTCGCACGGGCGCGCGCGGTCCTGCTGCCCGCCTTCGACCCCCGCGAGATCGCCGGTCTCTTCGCCACCGCGGGCCTCACCCTGTGGGTCGGGGTGCCCACGATGCACACGCTGCTGCTCAACCGTCCGGAGCTGGACGCGGTGGACACCTCGGCGGTGCGGCTGGTCGTCACCGGCGGCGCGAACGCCGAGCCCGCCCTGCTGGAGCGCCTGCACGCCCGGTTCCCGCGCGCCAGGGTGATGAACCTCTACGGGCTGAGCGAGACCGCGGGCGCCGTGTTGATGACGGCGTGGGACGACGACTTCGACACGACCGCGACCACGGTCGGCCACCCGCTGCCGGACGTCGAGATCAGGGTGGACGCCGCCGCGGACGGGACGGGTGAGCTGCTCGTGCGGTCGCCTTCGCTGATGGCCGGCTACCACGGCCGCCCGCGGGAGACGGCCGAGGCCTTCGCCGACGGCTGGCTGCGCACCGGCGACCTCGCGACCGTGACGGACACCGGCGCGGTGCGGCTGCGTGGGCGGGCCAAGGAGATGTTCGTGCAGGGCGGGTTCAACGTGTACCCGGTGGAGGTCGAGAACGTGCTCACCGCGCATCCCGACGTCGTGCTGGCCGCCGGGATCGGGGTGCCCGACCCGGTGCTCGGCGAGATCGGCCGCTACTACGTGGTGCTCGCGCCAGGGGCCACCGCGACCGCCGACGACCTGAAGTCGTTCTGCGCCGGGAAGATCGCCGACTACAAGGTGCCGAAGGAGATCGTCGTGCGGGACAGCCTGCCGCTCACCCCCGCGGGGAAGATCCAGAAGAGCCGCCTGCGCGACTAGCGCCTGCCTCGGGGCTCACGGGCCGGTCCGGGAATGCGCCGCGGGCCTTGGCCAGGTCGATCTGCTCCTGGCCGCGCTCGGTCATCAGGCCCTGCTCGATCATGCGCGCGGCTCGCTCCTGGTTCACCCGGCTCCAGTTGCTGCCCGGCCGCCGCGGGGTGAAGCGCAGCCGGAAGCTGGTCGCGTCGTGCTTGCGGGCGTGGCTGTCGATCCAGCCGAAGCACAGCGCCTGCTCGATCGCCTCGCCGTAGCCGACGCTCGGCACCGGGCTGTCCTTGTGCTGAATGACCAGCCAGATCTCCCGCTCGGTGCCGCTGTGCGCGGCCAGCCAGTCCCGCCACTCCGCCGCGGTGCGCGCGCTGTACGTGGTCATCGCAGCATGTCCAGGTAGTGCTGGTTGAACATCACGCCGAGCACGTTGCCGAACGGGTCGACCACCGACGCCGTGACGAAGCCCGGCCCGCGTTCGATGGGCTTCTCGTGCTCGGTGGCGCCGAGGTCGAGCAGCCGCCGGAAGGCGCCCTCGACGTCGTCCACGTGCCAGTACACGATCGCGCCGTTCGCGCCCGGCTTCTCCGGCGCGTAGCGGCTGTCCTTGATGCCGAGTTCGTGCTGGTGGTCGCCGATGCGGAATTCGAGGTAGGCGGGCGGTCCGTCCAGCGGGCGGCGGAAGTACGGCTCGGCGCCGAGCACTTCGCTGTACCAGCGGGCGGCGGCCTCCACGTCGTCGGCGTAGTAGGTGACGGTGGTGAGTCCTCGCAACATTTTTCGGTCCTTTCTCCGGTGACAGGACCCATGCTCGCGCCTAAAGTGCTCACCAACTGAGCACTTTCCGGAGAGGATTTCGTGCGAGCCGACCGGTTGATTTCCGCGGTGCTGCTGATGCAGGCCCGCGGCCGGGTCACGGCCGCCGAACTGGCCGCCGAACTGGAAGTGTCGGTGGCGACCGCGCGCCGTGATCTGGAGGCGTTGTCCACAGCCGGGATCCCGGTTTATCCACAACCGGGCCGCGGCGGCGGGTGGTCGCTGGTCGGGGGCGCGCGGACGGATCTGAGCGGGTTGTCGGCGGCCGAGGCGCGGGCGTTGTTCCTGCTCGCCGGGCCGGTGGCGGAGTCGGACGAGGCGAAGGCGGCGTTGCGCAAGCTGGTGCGGGCGTTGCCGGGACCGTTCCGGGCGGACGCGGAGGCCGCGGCGAGCGCGACGATGATCGACCCGGCCCGCTGGGGCGAGCGCGACAAGACCCGCCCGGAGCTGGTGGACCGCCTGCAGGCGGCGGTGATCGGGCGGCGGAAGGTGCGGCTGGCGTACGCGAACTCGAAGCGGGAGCGGTCGGAGCGGCTGGTCGACCCGTGGGGCCTGGTCGACAAGGACGAGGTCTGGTACCTGGTGGCCGGCACCGAGCGGGGCAGGCGGACCTTCCGGGTGGACCGGATTCTGGCCGCCGAGGCGACGGACGAACCGGCCGGGCGGCCGGACGACTTCACGCTGGCGCAGGCGTGGGACGAGGTGGTCGCCGAGGTGGAGCGGCGCCGGTCCCGCACCTGGGCGACGGTGCTCGTGGAGTCGCGGTTCGCGGATGTGCTGCGGGACCAGTTCGGGCGCCACAGCGAGGTCGTCGCGGAGGAGGACGGCCGCAGCCGGGTCCGCCTTGCCGCGCCGACGCCGCTGGACATCGCCCGCCACCTGGCCGGCTGGGGCGCGCTGATCGAGGTGCTGGACCCCGAGCCGGTCCGCGCGGAACTGGCCCGGATCGGCGCCGAACTGACGGCGCGGTACGGCTAGCTGAAGCTAGGCCGCCGCGGGGTACTCGTTCTCCGGGTCTTCCTCGACCGGGCGGCGCATCTCCTGCCGGTACCGCACGAAGCCGTACCCCGTGCCGACCACGAAGAACGCGACCGACAGCCACACCAGCACGGTCTTGACCCACGGGATCGCGTCCAGCAGGCCGGCGCCGTAGTAGCCGATCAGCACCAGCGTCGGCACCCAGAACACGCCGCCGATCGTGGTGGCGAGCATGAACCGCCGCGGGTCCATCCGCGCGGCGCCCGCGATGAGCGGCGCCAGCGTGCGGATCCACGGGATCCACCTGGCCGCCACGATCGCGAAGAAGCCCTTGCGGTCGAGGAACTCGCGCGCCCGTTCGAGGTTGTGCCGGTTCAGCACCTTGCCCCCGCGTCTGGCGATGAACCGGACGCCGGTCTGCTGCCCGATGTAGTAGCCGACCTGGTTGCCGACCACCGCGACGACGAGCGCGGCCCCGGACAGCAGCCAGGCGCTCGCGTGCGCCCCGTGCGAGGCGAGCACGACCCCGGCCGCGAACAGCAGCGAGTCCCCGGGCAGGAACAGCCCGATGATGAGCGCGCACTCGATGAACACGAAGCTGAGCACGATGACCCAGACCAGCAGCGGGCCGGCTGTGTTCAACCAGCCGACGCCGACGGCTTCGGACGCGGCGAAGTCGAAAGTCACCCGGAAAGCGTACGTGCCGCACGCAACCAACGGTCGACGGATCCGCGGAAAACAGGTGATCGTTACGGAACGCGGTCGCACACCGAACAGGGTGTGCGACCGCGGATCCGCTCACATTTGCGGCAGCGACTCGCCCTGAACAGCCTCGATGTCGAGTTCGATCTTGATGTTCGACCCGATTGCGGCGACGCCGGCACGCACCATCGCGTTGTAATTGATCGCGAAATCGTTCCGGTGCAGTTGCGTTTCCGCGTGGAACGCGACCCGCACCCCGCCCCACGGATCCGGCCCGTAACCGCCGTAGGTCAGGTCCAGCTCGATCGGCTTGCGCTCGCCGTGCAGCGTCAGCTCCCCGGCCAGCGTCCAGGTGTCGGCGCCGCGCTGCCGCAACCCGGTGCTGACGAACCCGATCACCGGGTAGGACTCGACGTCCAGGAACTCCGGCGACCGCAGGTGGTCGTCGCGCATCTTGATGCCGGTGTCGATGCTCGCGGCCTTGATCTCGGCCTCGACCCGCGACTGCTCGGCGGGGCGGCCGATCTCGATGCGGCCGCTGATGTCGGAGAACCGCGCCTTGATGCTGGCGATGCCCAGGTGCCGCGCGGTCGCGACCGCGCTGGAGTGCACCGGGTCGATCGTCCACGGCCCGGCCGGCGGCAGCTCGACCGCACCCGCCACCGGCGTCACCACCAGGTCGCCGAGCGAGCCCGACCCGTCCGATCCGATCTGCGCGGTCCGCGCCACCGGGGCGTACCCGGCGGCGGTGAGGACCGCGGTGTAGACGCCCGCGGGCAGCGGTGGGGTGACCACCGCTCCCGTCTCGTCGGCGACGGCGCGGGCGACCTGCTGGCCGCTCATGTCCGTCACGGTCAGCACCGCGTTCGCCACCGCCCAGCCCTCGGCCGTGCGGATCTGCGCGCGCAATCCGCTCATGAGTGCTCCACCCCGTTGTTCGCCGGGTCGCCGAGCTGGTCGAGGACCTGCTCGTAACCCAGCCGGACGTCGTGCTGGATGTCGCCGCCGCCGGGCAGGCTGACCTGGCTCGTCGCGGGCGGGTACCCGCTGGCGACCACGGTGTAGTCGCCCTCCGGCAGGTCGCTGACGACGTACTCGCCGTTCTCGTCGGTCCGCGCGACCGCGGCGACGTTGCCCTCGGCGTCCAGCACCGTGATCCGCGCGTCCGGCACCGGGCGGCCGCCGTCGGTGCGGGCGGTCCCGGCCAGCAGCACGGCGGGCGCGATCTCCACGTCCTGCTGCAGCACACCGCTCTCCGGCACGGTGATCAGCGACGCCACCGGGCGCATCCGGTCGGCGCTCGCGACCAGCGTGTAGGTGCCGGAGCCGACGCCGCGGAAGACGTAGCCGCCCTGGGCGTCGCTGATCGCGGCCCCGGTGACCTCACCACGCGAGTCGGTCAGCGTCACGGTGGCGCCGGCCAGCGGGGAACCCTTGCCCGCCACCCGGACCACACCGCTCAGCTCGCCCGACCCGATGAGGGTGAGGTCGAGCCGCGCGGGACCGTCCGCGACGACCACGCTGGCCGCCTGCGGCTGGTGCCCGGTCGCCGACACGATCAGCACGTAGGTGCCGCCGCCCGGCGCGGCGATGCGGTACCCGCCGTCACCGCCCGCGGTCGCCCGCGAGACCTGGCGGCCCCGCTGGTCGATCAGGGTCAGCGCGGCACCGCCGACAGGGGTGCCGTCCTGGCGCCGGATGGTGCCGGTGACCGGCTGCCCGCCGGTGCCGAGGGCCTGGTCCGCCCCGGCGCTCGCGACCGCGTTCGTGATCGGCGCGGTCTGGGCGGCGAGCTGGTACTCGCCGTGTCCGTTGTCGCTCAACGCATGCCTCCCACCGACTAGCACGGGTTCGCGGTCCTCGTCGAACGCGGCGTCCGCGTCCGCCCAGGTGTCCGCTTCCGCTTCCGCCTTCGCCTTGTCGTCCGGCAGCAGCGCCTCGCCGCCCTCGACCGGCGGCGCGGGCGTGGCCGGGCCACCGGCCAGCGGGATCTCCTTCATGAACGCCAGCACGATCGCGGCGAGCAGGGCGACCCCGGCGGCGACGTAGAAGACGCCGTGCATCGAGTTGGTGAACCCGGTCAGGATCGGGACCTTCACCGCGTCCGGCAGGTTGTGCAGGCCGCTGGTGTCCGCCTGCAGCGCGCTCAGCTGGTTCTGGTCGAAGCCCTCGGGCAGGTTGCCACCGAAGGCATCGGCGATCTTGCCCGGCAGCAGGTTGAACAGGATGGTCAGGAAGACCGCGACACCCAGGGTGCCGCCCATCTGCCGGAAGAACGTCGCCGACGCGGTCGACACGCCCATGTCACGGCGCGGGCCCGCGTTCTGCGCGGCGATGATCAGCGTCTGCATGCAGCCACCGAGGCCGAGACCGATCAGCAGCGCGACGACCAGCGGCTGCCACAGCGGGCTGTCGTAGTGCACCTGCGCGTACAGCACCGCGCCCGCGGCGATCAGGACCGTGCCGACCACCGGCAGGATCTTGTAGCGCCCGGTCTTCGCGGTGATGCGGCCGGAGATCTGCGAACCGGTCATGATGCCCAGCACCAGCGGCAGCATCAGCAGACCCGCCTCGGTCGGCGAGTAGCCGCGCACGACCTGGAAGTACAGCGGGATCATGCTCAGCGCGCCGAACATGCCGAGGCCGACGAGCGTGCCGCCGCCGATCGCGACGCTGAACGTCGAGTTGCGGAACAGCCGCAGCGGGATCAGCGCCTCGTCCTTCATCACGTACTCGACGAAGAGGAAGAGGACGATGCCGAACGCCGCGACGGCGTAGCAGATCACCGACGTGGTCGAGCCCCAGCCCCAGGTGCGGCCCTGCTCGGCGACCAGCAGCAGCGGCACCACGGCGATGGCCAGCGAGACGGCGCCGAACCAGTCGATGCGGTGGTCCTGCCGCTGGTGCGGCACGTTCAGCACCCTGGCGACGACCGCCAGCGCCACGACGCCGATCGGGACGTTGATCAGGAAGATCCAGCGCCACCCGTCGAGGCCGGCCAGGTTGTCGAAGCCGGAGAACAGGCCGCCCAGCACCGGACCGAGCACGGTCGCGCTGCCGAAGACCATCATGAAGTAGCCCTGGTACTTGACCCGCTCGCGGGCCGGCACCACGTCACCGATGATCGTCATGGCCAGCGACATCAGGCCACCGGCGCCGAGGCCCTGGAACGCCCGGAACGCGGCCAGCTCGTACATCGAGGTCGCGAACGTGCAGGCGGCCGAGCCGATCACGAACAACGCGATCGCGGTCAGGTAGAACGGCTTGCGGCCGTAGATGTCGGACAGCTTGCCGTACAGCGGGGTCGCGATGGTCGCGGTGATCAGGTACGCCGTGGTCGCCCACGCCTGCTCGTCGAAGCCGTGCAGGTCGTTGGCGATCTTGACGATCGCGACGCTGACGATGTTCTGGTCCAGCGCCGCGAGGAACATCCCCAGCAGGAGTCCACTGAGGATGGTCAGGATCTGTTTGTGCGTCAGGCGCGGACCCTCGTCCGCGACGGCGCCCGCGACGGGCGCCGGTTGTTCTCTTGTGGAGCGTGTCATGCGCTTTCCCCCTTGCTGCGCGCCGAGATCTGGTCGGCGAGTTGTGGAGCGTGAGCTTCGATCCCCGTGTTGAGCCGGTCGAGGAGCCTGTTCAGGACGCGGCGCTCCTCCTCCGGCCACTCGGCGAGCACCTCGGCCAGCCACCGGTTGCGTTGCCTGCGGTTCTCCTCGAACACGCGCAGTCCCTCGCTGGTCGGCGCGAGCAGGCAGGCCCGTCCGTCCTCGGGGTCGGCGAGGCGCTCGACCAGGCCGTGCTGCACCAGCGAGCTGCTCTGCCTGCTGATCGTCGAGATCTCGGCGTGCAGCGCCTCGGCGAGCTTGCTCGTGCGCTGCGGCCCGTCGTGGACGAGCTGGAACAGGATCGCGTAGGCGGCGCGTTCGATCCCGTCCGGTCCGAGCTTCGCGACCTGCGACTTCGCCTTGGTGAGGAGCCGCATGAACCGGACGAGCTGCACGCCGAGCTCGTCGGCGATGTCGAGCTCGGTGTCCGTGAAGGCCGCTTCCTCTACGGGAGATGGCATGGCCGATCACTCTCTTCGTACGGGATGTCTTATTTGACCGAAGCAACTAGTTGCTCGTGTCAAGGATGCACCCGGGATAGTTGGTTGCGCCACTCAAATAACCCGTCTGTGGTCGACAACACTTTAGTTGCCACAGACAACTGATTTTCCGTGGTCGATCACTGCGGAAAATTTTTTCCGCACTGCGGACGTGATGGGCACTACCATAGATGCATGAGCACCGACGCTTTGCTGACGAAACTGCGCGCCGAGCTGGGCAAGGACGCTGTTCTGACCGATGCGGACGTCACCGGGAGCTACTCCCGCGACATGATGCCGCTGGCCCCCTCGGGCCGGCCGTTGGCGGTGGTGCTGCCCTCGGATGTCGAAGGCGTGCAGGCGGTCGTCCGGGCGTGCGCCGAGGCGAAGGTGCCGATCGTGCCGCGCGGCGCGGGCAGCGGGCTGTCGGGCGCCGCGAACGCGATCGACGGGTGCGTCGTGCTCGTGATGACCAAGCTGGACCAGATCGTCGAGATCGACGCGGGCAACCGGCTCGCCGTGGTCCAGCCGGGCGTGGTCAACCTCGACTTCCGCAACGCCGTGGAGAAGCACGGGCTGTTCTACCCGCCGGACCCGTCCAGCTACGACTGGTGCACGATCGGCGGCAATCTGTCCACCAATGC
Organism: Amycolatopsis sp. NPDC006125; assembly: GCF_040614195.1. Lineage (NCBI taxonomy): Bacteria > Bacillati > Actinomycetota > Actinomycetes > Pseudonocardiales > Pseudonocardiaceae > Amycolatopsis > Amycolatopsis sp. NPDC006125. Next base: position 26,536 of record NZ_JBEXTZ010000004.1, on the reverse strand, counting down.
GGGCGGGTTGTGCTGCGTGAAGTACGGCGTGACCACCGACTCGGTGCTGGGCCTGGAGGTCGTGCTCGCCGACGGGTCGCTGCTGAAGACCGGCCGCCGCACCGTGAAGGGCGTGGCGGGCTACGACCTGGCGCGGCTGTTCGTCGGCAGCGAGGGCACGCTCGGGGTGATCACGCAGGCCACGGTCGCGCTGAAGCCGCTGCCGCAGGCGCCGGGCACGCTCGTCGCCGGGTTCGACACGACGGAGGCGGCCGGGACGGCGGTGGCGCGGACCGTGCGCGAGGGCCTGGTGCCGTCGCTGATGGAGATCATGGACGCCAGCTCGATCAAGGCGGCCGAGACGTATCTGAAGACCGACCTCGGCGCCGGTTCCGACTGCCAGGCGCTGCTGCTGTGCCAGTCCGACGCGGGCGGCGAGGTGGCGCGGCGCGAGCTGGCCGCGCTGGAGCAGATCTGCAACGACTGCGGCGCGACGATGACGTACGCGACGGACGACCTCGAAGAGGGCCGGATGCTGATGCAGGCGCGGCGGGTGGTGCTGACCGCGCTGGAGCAGTACGGCGTGTGGCTGACCGACGACGTGTCCGTGCCGCGGACGCGGATCGCCGAGCTGATCGCGGGCTGCCAGCGGATCAGCGAGGAGGTCGGGTTGCGCATCGCGGTGGTCGGGCACGCCGGCGACGGCAACATGCACCCGACGATCGTGTACCAGCCCGACGACGAGGACGAGTTCGCCAGGGCGCGGCGCGCGTTCGACGAGATCCTCGACGTGGGGCTGAAGCTGGGCGGCACGGTGACCGGCGAGCACGGCGTTGGCAAGATCAAGAAGGAGTGGCTGGAGCGCGAGATCGGCCCGGTGGGCATGCGCGTGCACCGGCAGATCAAGCAGGCGCTGGACCCGGAGAACCTCTTCAACCCGGGCTCGATGTTCTCGATGACGTGACGCTGCCAATCCGGGCTGGTGTACGGCGCCTTCGTGGTACACCAGCCCCATGACTCGGGTGTCAGTTCGCGAGCTCAACCAGAACACCGCAGGGGTCCTGGCTCGCGTGAAGAACGGCGAAGAAGTCGAGATCACCGAACGTGGCGCAGTGGTCGCCCGCTTGGTCCCGGCGCAGCCGGGTCCCCTCTCGGCGCTGCTCGCCACCGGCAAGCTGCGGCCGGCCACCTTGACCGGCCCGGTACCCGGGCCCACCGGGCCGGCCAGGACCGACCACGAAGCGGGCGACCTGGTCCGTCGTCTCCGGGACGACGAACCCCGGTCGATGGGACTACCGGCGATCGCGCCCGCCTGAGACGCGAAAAGGCCGCCGCACCGGAGCGGGTGCGGCGGCCTTCTTGTGTCTGCGTCAGCGCTCGATGCGCGGGATCTGCTGCGTGACCTCGGCGTCGGACTCGGCGGGGCCCGCGGCGGCCGCCAGCTTCTTCTCGCGGCGGGCCTTCGCCCACTCGATGACGATCGGCACCACCGAGACCAGCACGATCAGGATGAAGATGGCCTCGATGTTGTTCTTGATGAACGAGATGTTGCCGAGCAGGTGCCCCAGCGCCGTGATGCCACCGGCCCACAGGATGCCGCCGATCACCGTGTAGGTGAAGTACTTCTTGGGGTCCATGCGGCCGATGCCGGCGATCCAGGTGATGAACGTCCGGACGAACGGCACGAACCGGGCCAGCACGACCGCCTTCGGGCCGTGCTTCTCCAGGAACGCGTGCGTCTTGTCGACGTACTCCTGCTTGAAGAACCTCGAGTCCGGGCGCCGGAACAGCGCCGGGCCCGCCTTCCAGCCGATCGCGTAACCGAGGACGTTGCCGAGCAGCGCCGCGACCGTCACCAGGGTGCAGACCAGCCACAGCGGCGCCTGGATCGAGCCCTGCGCGACGAACAGGCCTGCGGTGAACAGCAGCGAGTCACCGGGGAGCACGGGGAAGATGCTGCTCTCGATGAAGATGATCAGGCACAGCCCGAGGATCACGTACGCGCCGAACTCAGTCAGCAGGTACTCCGGGTTGAACCACTTCGGCATGAGAGCGAGCGTGGTCGCGGTCTCGGCGAGAATCACAGCACAAAACGGTACAGGGTGACCCTGTGTGCAGTATGTGGGCTCACAGGAGAGTGATGAGACCGATGACCGCGCCGGTCGCGAGACCGAGGAGCGCGGCGAGGCCGAGGACCCAGTAGGCGGGCAGGTGGCGGACCGGGGGAACGTTCCGGCGCGGCGCCTGCGGGGCGGGCCGCTTGGCCGGGTTTTCCAGGGCGGCGCGCTCGCGTTCCAGCGAGCTGGCGTCCGCGCCGGACAGCAGGCCGAACTGCGGCCACCCGCCCGAGGGCGGGCCGGGGTGCGGCGCGCTGCGGGCCTGCGCCTGCAGCGCCTCGGCCAGCAGCCGTTCCGGGTCCTTCGGCTCGCTCACCCTGCACAGCGTAATCAACCGCACGGCACGATGGGCACATGCGTGAACTCGTCTACGTCTCGGAGGCGAAGCTCCGGCAGCTGCTTCCCGACCTGCCGAAGCGCGCCGGCGGCCTGCGGGACGTGGAGGCCGAGGTGACCACCCCGGTCGGCGGATTCAAGGTCGGCAAGGCGGCGCGCGAGGCCGAGCCGGGGCTCGCGGGCGCGGTCGCGCGGCTGGAGGCCTCGGAGCGGGCCCCGAAGTGGTTCGCCGACCCGGACGTGCGGCCCGGGCAGTGGGTGCACTTTGAGGCGCCGATGAGCTACGGCGTGGTGGTCAGCGCGGCGACCTTCCTGGACGTCGGCGAGCCCGTCGACGGCTACCCCTCCGGCGGGCAGCTGCGCCTGCTGCTGCACGGCTCGAGCGCCCACCTGCTCGGGGCCGGGCACCCGGAGCACCGGACCGGGCGGGACGTGACGTTCTCGCTGTGGCTGCACTTCACCCATGCGCTGCGCGAAGCGAACGTCGAGAACGGCCGGAGCGACCTCGACGACAACCAGCTGTTCCACGGGTGGCTGAAGCGGGTCCTGCGGTGGCTGGACCAGGAGTTCCAGCCGCGCTACACCGCCGCCTGGGTCGCCGGCTACGCGCGCGTCACCGCGCGGATCCCCACGCCGTCTGGCACGGTGCTGGCCGCGACGCCGCTCTACGTGGAGCACGTCGAGCCGCCCGCCTGATCAGGCGATCCAGGCGCCCTGCCGCAGCACCCGCTTGGGCCGGAGGTCGGCGTCCAGCACCACCAGGTCGGCGGCGAGCCCGGTGCGCAGCGACCCGAGCCGGTCGGCGAGGCCCAGCAGTTCGGCCGGGCGTCCCGAGGTGGCGCGGACCGCGTCGGGGATGGCCAGGCCGGCGCCCTTGACCAGGTTGCGGAACGCCGCGTCCATGGTCAGCGTGCTGCCGGCCAGGGAACCGGTGTCGGCGAGCGTCGCCACGCCGTCCCGGACGTCGACCTCCAGTCGGCCAAGGTGGTAGCGGCCGTCGGCGGCGTCGGTGGCCGACATGGCGTCCGTGATGAGGATCGTGCGGCCGCGGCCGGCGTACCGGGCGGCCATCCGCAGCACGGTGGGGTGCACGTGGACGAGGTCGCAGATCAGCTCGACGGTGACGCGCTCGTCGTCGAGCAGGACGCCGATCGGGCCGGGCTCGCGGTGGTGCAGCGGGCGCATGCCGTTGAACAGGTGCGTCGCGACGGTCGCGCCCGCGTCGATGGCCGGGCGGATCTGCTCCTCGGTGCCGTCGGTGTGCCCGATCGCGGCGATCACGCCGGACTCGGCCAGCTGGCGGACCGCGCGGACACCGCCGTTCAGCTCCGGTGCCAGCGTCACCATGCGGACCGCACCGTGACCGGCCCGCAGCAGGGCGTCGACGGTCGCCGCGTCGGGTTCGCGCAGCACCGCCGGGTCGTGGGCGCCGCAGCGGGCGGACGCGATGAACGGGCCCTCCAGGTGGATGCCGGCCAGCTCGCCGTCCTCGACGAGCTCCCGCAGCACGGCCATCTGGTCCACCAGCGTGCGCACCGGATCGGACACCAGGCTCGCGAGCATCGTGGTGGTGCCGTGCCTGCGGTGGGCCTTGATCGCGGTGACGATCTCCTTCGCGTCGCCGCTGGAGAACGATCCGCCCCCGCCGCCGTGGCAGTGCGCGTCGACGAAACCGGGCACCACGTAGCACCCGCCGACGTCCACCTGGTCACCCGGCGGTGGCGTCCCGGTGCCGATGCCCGCGATCGCCCCGCCAGAGACCGCGAGCCAGCCGTCGTCCACCAGTCCTTCGGGGAGGGCGAGCCTGCCACCCGTCAGCACGAAACCCGTCACAGGCTCCAGCATATTGGTCTAAACCAGCTTAGGCACTCATGGCCTTCTGGAGAGCCTCCAGGGCCCGGCTCGCCGTGGACTTCACGGTGCCCTTCGAAATGCCCGCGACCTCGGAGATCTCCGCTTCGGAGAGCCCGCCGTAGTAGCGCAGGACGAGCACCTCGCGTTGCCGCGGCGGCAGCTTTGACAGCGCGTTCACCACCGACTGGTGTTCGCTGGACAGCATCGCCAGGCTCTCCGCGGAGCGGGCGTTGACCACGTGCGGCGGCACGTACTCGCGCGCGGTCTTGCGGCGGCGCAGCACGCTGCGCGAGCCGTTGACGACCGCTGTGCGCAGGTAGGCGACCGCGGACGCGGCGTCGCGCAGCTTGCCCCAGTTGCGGTAGAGCCCGGTGAACGCCTCCTGCACGACGTCCTCGGCCGTGGCCGGTTCGTCGACGAGCAGGATCGCGAGCCGGACCAGCCGCATCCGGTGGATCTTGTAGAGATCCTCCAGCGTCAGCGGGCCCGCCGGCTGGGCCGGCGCGACCCCGTCCATGGTGCGCAAGTGCCCGAGCGTGCGTTCGACGCTGCGCTCCGCGCTGCCGTCCGGCATGTACTCCCGCCTGTCCTCGGCCTGACCGTTGTCCACGTGCTGTACACGCGGGAACCAGCGTATCGGTTGATTCACTTCACCCGGTAGCGTGCGGAGCAGGTACTCAGACGGAGGTGCGCATGGCCTGGTTCCTGGTGCAGACGGTTTACGACCAGGGGAAGTACGCGGAGGTCCGGCCCCGGCACCGCGAGTACCTCGCGAAGCTCGCGGCCGAGGGCACGGTCGCGGTGGCCGGCCCGTTCGCCGACGACTCGGGTGGCGTGTTCCTGATCCAGGCCGAGGACGCCGACTCACTCCAGGCTGTCCTCGACGCCGATCCGTACGTCGTCGAGGGCGCCCTGGAGAGCTTCACGGTGCGGGAGTTCAAGCCGACGCTGGGCGCCTGGGTTCAGTAGACGCCGCCGAGCTTGGTGTGGTCCCAGCTGACGACCTTCGTCGGCGTGAACACCAGCCCGACGCGCTTGGCCGCCTGTGCGGCGACCACCTCGGCGGCGAGCGAGCCGCCGCCGTAGCGCTCCGCCATGGCCGAGCCGATCTCCGCCACGGACGGGGTGTCCTCGACGATCTCGACGTCGGCCTCGAACTGGACGCCGCGCAGCTTGTCGTAGGTGTCGCCGGTCTCGACGAGCACGGTGGCCTGCGGCAGCCGCTGCAGGTTCGCGACCTTCTGCGATTTGCGGTAGGTCCAGGTCGCGACCCCGTCGCCGCGCGGCACGTACCAGAGCGGCGCGAGGTGCGGGCGGCCGTTGGGGTTGATCGTGGCGACGTTGATGACCTTTTGTTCGGCGAGGAACGCGAGGACCTCGTCGGGGGTCATCTTGATCAGGTCGCGGCGGGACATGCGGGCCTCCTCAGTGGATCGCTGCCCGTCCACCATGCCCGGTGATGGCGGCTTCGCGCGCGCCGCGTGCCTTGATGTCATCGAGCGCGGCCTTGTCCGCGGCGGGGACGCGGGTGCGCGCCCCGAGCTCGACGATCGGCGGGAGGAACGAGCGGAAGGCCTTGAGCACGCCGACCCACTTGGGCACGTGGATGACGCGGGCGCGCTTGAGGACGCCCGCCTCGATCTGGTCGAGGGCGACGTTCAGCGGGTAGGTCTTGCCGAGCAGGCCGGGCATGCCGGCGCGGAGCTTGCCGAAGACCGGGTGGGCGTCGGCGCTGTCGACCAGGTCGGTCTTGATCCAGGTCGGGTGGGCGACGCCGACCTTGACGCCCAGGTGGGCGACCTCGGCGCGGAGGCTGTTGGAGAACGCCTCGACGCCGGCCTTCGCGGCGGCGTAGTTGGCCATGCCGGGCGCGTGGGTGATCGCCGCGAGGGAGGAGATGGCCAGCAGGTAGCCGCGGCGCTCGATGACGTGGGGCAGCGTGACGCGGAAGGTGCGCCACACGCCGAGCAGGTCGACCTCGATGACCTTTTCGAAGGCGGCGGGGTCGACGGAGCGGACGAAGCCGGTGGTGGCGATGCCCGCGTTGGCGATGACGATGTCGATGCCGCCGAAGTGCTCGACCACGCCCGCGGTGGCTTTTTCGAGGGCGTCCCAGTCGGTCACGTCGGCTTCCCAGGACTTCGCGGAGTCCCCGATGCGTTCCGCGACCTTGCGCTGCTCGTCGGCTTCGAGCCCGACGAGGGCAACCTTGGCCCCCCGAGCCGCGAGACGCTCCGCGAGCCCGGCGCCAATGCCGCGCGCAGCTCCGGTGATGAGCACGACCTTGCCTTTTACGTTCGCCATGGACGGACCATATACCAACCTACCGGGAGTAAGCTACTCCTCAGTAGGGTGGATTGGTCTCTGTTGGTGGCGGTTCTCGGGGGCCGCGTCGCTGGGTGGGTGGTTCGCGGGGGCGCGCTCGTGGTGCTTCGTTGCCGGGTTGGTGGGCAGGCCGTTCGCGGGGGCGCGAGTGGCGTCTCGGTCACGGGGGGCGCGAGTGGCATCTCGGCCACGGGGGCACCGAGTGGGCATTTCGGCGGCTCGCCGGTGGGCGCTTCGTGCGCCATCGCGTGACCGCTCGTGGGGCCGCGAGTGGGAATGTCGTGGCGGCACTGGTGGACACTTCGCGAACGCGCGAGCGGACACCTCGCAGCCACACGAACGGGCACCTCAACCGGACGGCGCGAACGGGCACCTCGTGGCAGCACCGTAGACACTTCGCGAACGCGCGAGCGGGCACCTCGCGGCCACACGAGCGGGCACCTCATAGGCACACGAGCGGGCACCTCATAGCCACACGACTGGACACCTCCTCGGCGCACCGCTGGGCGCCTCGCCCAGCCCAGGCACCAAGGGACGCCTCGCCGCCATGTGGATGGACACCTCGTGGCAGCACGAGTGGGCACCTCGCGCCTGAGGCGCGAGTGGGTACCTCACAGCCACACGAGCAGGCATCTCATCGCCGCACCACTGGGCACCTCGCACACGCGGGCACCGGTGGGCACTTCATGAACGCACGAATGGGCCGCTCGCCCCGCACGAGGTGCCCACTCGTGGCGTGCGGAACCACCAGCGCCGCCGAGGGTCAGATCGCATCAGCAGGACCGGCCACCACCTCCAGCGCAGGCCGGGCCGGCGCCGACTGCGTCAGCCATCGCCAGGCAACCCAGCCGCCCCAGGCCCAGTCGGGCCGACCCCGACCGACCCAGCTCAAGCCGGCCCGGCCCAGCTCAAGCCAGCCCGAGCCAGGCCAAGCCAGCCCGAGCCAAGCCAGGCCAGGCCGAGCCAGGCCAGGCCGAGCCAAGCCAGGCCGAGCCAAGCCAGGCCGAGCCAAGCCAGGCCAAACCAGGCCGGGCCAGGCCAAACCCGGGCGGGGCCGGGCCGGGCCAACTCAATCCGGCCAGCCCGGGCGCCCCAGGCCCACCAACCCACCTACCGCGAAGCGTCATCCAAAGCAGCCAGCTCCTCCGCATCAAGACGCAACTCCACCGAGGCCAGCAAATCCGCCAACTGCTCCACATTCCGGGCACTGGCAATCGGCGCCACGACAGTCGGCTGCGCGGCCAGCCATGCCAGCGCCACCGCGGCCGGGGAGGTTCCGTGCGCGGCCGATATCTCGTCCAGCGCCTCCAGCACCCGCTCGCCCCGGTGGTCCAGGTACTCCACCGCCTTCTCGGCGCGTGGGCTGCCGCTCGCCTCGCGGCTGCGGTACTTGCCGGTCAGGAAGCCGCGCGCCAGGCCGAAGTAGGGCAGCGTCGCCAGGCCCTCCCGCGCCACCAGCGGGGCCAGCTCCTGCTCGTACCCGCGCTCCACCAGGTTGTAGTGCGGCTGCACCGCGACATACCGGGCGAACCCCTCGCGGTCCGAAATGGACAGCGCCTCGGCCAGGCGCGAAGCACTGTAGTTCGACGCCCCCAGGTGCCGCACCTTCCCGGCCCGCACCAGCTCGTCGAACGCGCCCAGCGTCTCCTCCAGCGGCACGTCCGCCACATCGCGGTGGGCGTAGTACAGGTCCAGATAATCAGTCTGCAACCGGCGCAGCGAATCCTCCGCCGCCTCGCGGATGTTCTTCGCGCTCACCCCCGGCCGCGCCGCCCAGCTGCCCACCTTCGTCGCGATCACCACGTCATCCCGGCGACCACGGCGCTTCAGCCACCTGCCGATGATCGTCTCGGACTCGCCGCCCGAATTGCCCGGGATGCGGGCCATGTACACGTCCGCCGTGTCGATGAAGTTGCCGCCGGCGGCCGCGTACGCGTCCAGCACGGCGAAGGACTGCTCCTCGTCCGCCGTCCAGCCGAACACGTTGCCCCCGAGGTTCAGGGGGAACACCTCCAGATCACCGATTTTCGCCATGTTGCCAACGTAGAGGAATGCACCGGCCACCCGCCGGAGTTGAGACGGTCATGGCTATCGAACTCGGCAAGATCGGTATCTGGCGGGGCTGGCACCAGCTGAACGCGGACCTGGCACGCGAAGCCGAACGCCTCGGCTTCGGCGCGATCTGGATCGGCGGCTCCCCCGACGGGCAGCTGACCATCGTCGACGAGCTGCTGGACGCGACGGAGAACATCAAGGTCGCCACGGGCATCGTCAACATGTGGAAGGACGACGCGGCCACGGTCGGCGCGTCCTGGAACCGAATCGAGGCCAAGCACCCCGGCCGCTTCCTCCTCGGCGTCGGCATCGGCCACCCGGAGGCCCATCAGGAGTACCAGAAGCCCTACGACAAGATCGTCGACTACCTCGACGGCCTGGACCAGGCAGGCGTGCCGGTCGCCGCACGCGCGCTGGCCGCGCTCGGCCCGAAGGTGCTCAAGCTCTCCGCCGAGCGCACCGCGGGCGCGCACCCGTACCTGACCACGCCGGAGCACACCAAGGAAGCCCGCCGCGTCCTCGGTGACGGCGTGCTGCTGGCGCCCGAGCAGAAGGTCGTCCTGGAGACCGACCCGGCGAAGGCCCGCGCCATCGCCCGCCCGACCATCGAGCACCCCTACCTCCACCTCGTCAACTACCGCAGCAACCTGCTCCGCCACGGCTGGTCCGAGGCCGACCTGGACAACGGCGGCAGCGACGCGCTGATCGACGCGCTCGCCCTGCACGGCGACATCGACTCGATCGCCGCAGGCATCACCGCCCACCTCGACGCAGGCGCCGACCACGTCTGCGTCCAGGTCCTCGGCGACGACCCGCTGCCCGGCTACCGCGCCATCAGCGAAGCCCTGCTCTCCTGACCCGCTCCAGACCGCCGAAGCCGCTCCGCCCGCACCAGGGTGGAGCGGCTTTTCTCACTTGATCGTTCCCGACCTCCGCGGCAGAGAGCCAGCACACTGTCCTCGCACCGCCGACCTCGTACGATTCGGGCAAGGAAGGCGAACCACAGCTAGGAGGACCAACGATGCCCATCGCCACCCCCGAGGTCTACGCGGAGATGCTGGACCGGGCCAAGGCGGGCGAGTTCGCGTACCCGGCGATCAACGTGACCTCGTCGGAGACCCTCAACGCCGCCCTGCGCGGGTTCGCCGACGCGGAGAGCGACGGGATCATCCAGATCTCGACCGGTGGCGCCGAGTTCGCTTCCGGCACCCGGGTCAAGGACATGGTGACCGGCGCGACCGCGCTCGCCGAGTTCGCGCACGTCGTCGCCGAGAAGTACCCGGTCAACATCGCCCTGCACACCGACCACTGCCCCAAGGACAAGCTGGACGGCTTCGTCCGCCCGCTGATCGCCCTGTCCCAGGAGCGCGTCAACAAGGGCCAGAACCCGCTGTTCCAGTCGCACATGTGGGACGGCTCGGCCATCGACCTGGACGAGAACCTGGAGATCGCCACCGAGCTGCTCGCCAAGGCGGCCGCCGCGAAGATCATCCTCGAGGTCGAGATCGGCGTCGTCGGCGGCGAGGAGGACGGCGTCTCGAACGACATCAACGAGAAGCTGTACACCGCCGAGGGCGACTTCGTGAAGACCGTCGACGCGCTGGGCACCGGCGAGAAGGGCCGCTACCTGCTCGCCGCCACCTTCGGCAACGTCCACGGCGCCTACAAGCCGGGCGCGGTCAAGCTGCGCCCGGAGGTGCTCAAGCGCGGCCAGCAGGTCGCCGCCGAGAAGCTGGGCCTCGCCGAGGGCAGCAAGCCGTTCGAGCTCGTCTTCCACGGCGGCTCCGGCTCGCTGCTGGAGGAGATCCACGAGGCGGTCTCCTACGGCGTGGTGAAGATGAACATCGACACCGACACCCAGTACGCCTTCTCCCGCCCGATCGCCGACCACTTCTTCAAGAACTACGACGGCGTCCTGAAGATCGACGGCGAGGTCGGCAACAAGAAGACCTACGACCCGCGCAGCTACCTCAAGGTGGCCGAGGCCGCGATGGCCAAGCGCATCGTCGAGGCCGCCGAGCACCTCAAGTCGGCCGGCCAGAAGCTCAGCTGACCGCGACCTCCCGGTGGGTCCTCACGCGGGTGAGGGCCCACCAGAGGACCGGCAGGCCGACCAGCACCACCAGGGCAGGCCAGTAGGCGAACGGCGGCGCGGACTCGGTGTGCGCGTCGCCGAGCAGCCACGGCCGCAGCTGCGCCTGCAGCCACAGCGCGCCGTACCCGAACGCGGTCACCAGCAGCCCGCCGACCAGCGGCGTCAGCACCCGGTGCGCCCGCCCGACCCGGAACGCGACGTCCACCGCGAGCCCGACGGCGAGCAGGTAGAACGGGATCGCCGAGGCCGGGAACGTGCCCACGACCAGCAGCGGCCAGATGATCGCGCGATAGGCCACATAAGCCGCGGCCACCGCGGTCGCCGCCCACGCGCGGCCGATCGTGTGCCGCGCCAGCGCCAGCACCAGCGCGGAGACCCCGATGCCCCACAGCGGGTAGACCCAGTCGGCGATCGGCATCGCGAAGTGCAGCACCGCGACCCGGTCGACCGGGTGCCCGATCTGCTCGGCGGCGAAGCTCAGCAGCGACGGCTCGGCCTCCGGCGCGCCGCGCTCCCACGCCCGCAGGCTGATGATGCCGTACTCCTGCTGCCCGTTCGGGAAGAACGTGTTCTCCAGGAAGAACACCCACAACCCGGTCAGCACCAGCGTGCGGAACCGGCCCGGCGGCGCGGACTTCAGCCAGCCGTCGATGACGCCGGCGAGCATCACGCCGGTGCCGATGTAGAGCAGCATGTGCGTGGGGCTCCACGCGGTCAGGTCGAGGCCGCTGACCCGGTGGTTGATGACGTCCAGCGGCGCGGCGATCAGGAACATCACCAGCCCGGCCTGCATCAGCCGCAGCGACCGGCGGTCGCAGCCGAGCCCGGTGTAGCTGTGGATCGCGACGAGGACGATGACGATCCCGGTGCCGACCGTGTTGATCAGGTGCGGCGGGGCGAAGTCGTCGCGGATGAACTTGAAGTGCCACGACATGTCCCAGGACGAGCCGAGCACCTTGAAGGTGAACGCGACCAGCCACATGCCGTAGGCGAACCGCAGCACCCACTCGGGCGTCGGCTGCCCCGGCACTCCGCGCACCCAGTGTGTGGCGAAGAAAAGCTTGGTCTTGCCGATGGGTCCGCGCGGCACGGCGACACCCTCGGCGGCCCCCTCGAGCGCCTTCGTCATGCGGACATCATCCACGGTCGGCCGGGCGGGGCGGAGCGAGATGCCGGAATTTCAGGGTTCACCCTGAGGCGTGACACGCTTGCGTCCGGGGGCGGCGGCGGGCATTGTGTCCGCCCGTGATGCCGAAACGTCTCGTCGCCACGATCCTGATCGCCGCTCTCGTCCTGCTCGGCAGCGGGGTCCTCGCGAGCCTGTTCGTCTGAACCGCCGATACTGGGCAGCATGACGAACCTGCTGGAACCCGACCCCACCCGGCTGCCCGAGCGCGTGGACGCGCAGGCCGCGATGGACGCAGGCACCGACCCGTCCGACGTGGCCGCCGAGCACCCCGACTTCAGCGAGGCCTGGGCGGCGCTGGCCGAGCGGGCGCTGGAGGCGGGCGAGTTCGTCCCCGCCTACGCCTTCGCCCGCACCGGCTACCACCGCGGCCTGGATCAGCTGCGCCGCGCCGGGTGGAAGGGCTTCGGCCCGGTTCCCTGGGACCACCGCCCGAACCAGGGCTTCCTGCGTGCCCTCGCCGCCCTCGCAAAGGCCGCCCAGCGCCTCGGCGAGACCGAGGAGTACGAGCGGTGCCGGAAGTTCATCGCCGACTCCGACCCGGCGGCCGCCGCGGCGACCGGCCTCCAGTAGATCCGGACCATCTAGAACGCTCCACAGTTGGTTGGTGCCGCCTTCCCCGCGAACCGGCCTTCCAGCCAGGCGAAGGCGGCCGGGTAGCCGGCGACGGCGCCACCGACGTGGGTCGGCACCGCGAGCGTGTCGAACTGCACGGTGGCGCCCTCGCCGCACCAGTTCCGGGCCATGGTGCGGCCCTGCTCGTAGGGCACGATGTCGTCCAGCGCGCTGTGCACGACGTACATCGGCACCTCCGGTTCGAGCGTCCCGATCCGCTGCTCCTCGACGACCGACGCGTACGGCTCCTCGGCCAGGTACTCGCCGATCGAGCGGCCGTCGACGGTCAGGTCGGCGGTGCGGGTGAACGCGTGGTTCACGATCGACTCGGCGGTGCACTCGTTCTCGACCTGCGCTTCGAGCGCCTTGCCCCGGTCGTTGAGGACGTCGGTGATGCGCAGCTCGGGGTAGGCGTAGTTGACGCTCGCGACCGCGAACATCAGGAAGCCGACGGCGTAGGCGCCGTCCAGGCTGCGGCCGACCGCGGCGAGGTCCGCCGGGACCGCGCCCGCGTAGGCGCCCTTGAGGTCCAGCTCCGGCGCGTAGGACGGCTGCAGCTCGGCGGCCGCGGCGGACGCGCCACCGCCCTGCGAGTAGCCGGCGATCGCGACCGGTCCGTCGGCGGGCACGCCCGGCAGCTGCTGCGCCGCGCGGATCGAGTCGAGGACGGCGTGGCCCTCGGCCTTGCGGTTGACGTAGGTGTGCACGCCGGGGGTGCCGAGGCCCTCGTAGTCGGTGACGACGACCGCGTAGCCGCGCGCGAGCAGGCCGGCGATGAACGGGCCCTCGTACTCCCCGCCCGCGGCCAGTGCCTTCGACGGCGCGCACTGGTCGCCGAGGCCCTGCGTGCCGGGCGCGTAGGCGATGAGCGGCCGGTCGCCCGCGCCGTGCCACGGCGTCTTCGGTGTCAGCACGGTTCCGGTGACCGCGATGGCGTCACCGTGCGTGTCCGTGCTGCGGTACATGATCCGCTCGACGTCGGCGGGAGCGCGGAGCAGTTTCACCGGGTCGAGGAAGAACTCGCTCGGCGCGTGACGGATGATGGCCCCGTTGTCACTCGGCAGGGTGGCCGGCGGGTCGTAGAAGTCAGCGGAGGAGGTCACGGCGACGGCGGGCGTGGTCGTCAACGACAGCGCGGCGACCGCCGCGGTCACGATCGCCACGAGCCGGCGATTCGAAAGGCGCATGAACGCTCCCCGGTGAGCTATTTTCCGACAGCTATGTCGGAAAAGGATTGTGGTGAGGTGGCAGGCATGTCAATGCCCCGAAAGCGTGGCCCCGGCAGGCCCCGGAAGCTGCCGGTCGCCGAACAGCGCGCGCTCGTGCTCGCCGCGGCGGGGCACGTGTTCGCCACGAGCGGCCTGCAGGGCGCCACCATCGAACAGATCGCGCGTGACGCCGGCCTGACCCGGCAGGCGGTCTACGAGCTCTACGGCGACAAGAACGCGTTGTTCGCGGCCGTCGTCGAACAGGCGGAGGAACAGGCCTACGCGGCGATCGCCGCGGCCGGCGCGAGCGACGCCGATCTGGACCTGAAGAGCTGGGCGCGCAAGAACTACGCGAACCTGTTCGACTTCGTCGCCGGGCACCCGGACGCGCTGCCGCTGTTCCAGGAAGCCGAGCGCACCGGCAATTCCGCGTTGTCCCGGCTGCGGAAGCGGCTGGCCCTGGTCTACACCGAGGCGAGCGGGCAGCGGTGGGCGGAGTTCGGCGTCGAACCGGGCCGGGCGGACACCGCGCTGGTCACGATGTACTTCGCGATGGTCGAGTCGCTGGTCCGGCTCAACTGGAACGGCGACGCGCCGGACCGGGACGCGTTGATCGACCTGCTGACCGAGTTCACGATCGGCGGCGTGCTGCGGCTGTACAGCCAGGCGCCGGAGGTCATCGCGCGCGTCCGGTAGGTGTCCAGGATGCGGGAACCGGGGCAGCGGCGGGAGGTCTTTCCGTAGCGTCGAAGGCATGGCGCCGTCTCAGCTCGCGATCGTGGGGGCGGGGCCGCGTGGCGTCGGCGTGCTGGAGCGGCTGTCGGCGAACGCGGTTGAGTTGCTCGGGCCCGCGGGGCTGGTGGTGCACCTGATCGACCCCTTTCCGCCGGGCGCGGGACGGATCTGGCGGTACGAGCAGTCGCCGCTGCTGCGGATGAACTCGATGGCCGAGGACGTCACGATGTTCACCGACGACACGGTGACGATGGACGGGCCCGTGCGGACCGGGCCGTCGCTGTGGCAGTGGGCGCAGGAGGTGCGCGCGGGGCGGATCCGCTACGACGTGCCCGAGGACCTGCGAGACGAGCTCGCGGCGTTGCGCGGAACGTCGTTCCCGACGCGGCGGCTGGCGAGCGCCTACCTGGACTGGGTGTACCGGCACGTGCTGGCCGGACTGGCGCCGGGCATCGAGGTGGTGGAGCACCGCACGCGCGCGACGCGGATCGACGAGACACGCGTGTGGCTGGACGGTGTGGACGAGCCGCTGGACGTGGACGTCATCGTGCTGGCGGTCGGGCACCTGGACGCCGAACCGGGTTCGGGTGAGCGGGAACTGGCGGAGTTCGCGGCCGCGCACGGGCTGGCGTACTACCCGGCGGGGTACACGGCGGACGTCGACTACCAGCACGTCGCGCCGGGTGAGCCGGTGCTGGTGCGCGGGTTCGGGCTGGCGTTCGTCGACCTGATGCTGTTGCTCACCGAGGGCCGCGGCGGGCGGTTCGAGGAGCGGTCGGGCGGCCTGGTCTACCACCCGAGCGGGGCGGAACCGGTGCTGCACATCGGATCCCGGCGCGGGGTGCCGTACCACGCGAAGCCCGGTTACCGGTTGCAGGGGTCGGCGCTGCGCCTGCCGCGGTTCTTCGGTCCGGAGCGGGTTGCGGAACTGCTGGGGCGGGACCGGCACCTCGACTTCCGCGCGGACGTGTGGCCGCACGTCGCGAAGGAGCTGGCGTGGGGGTACTACAGCGAGCTGTTCACCGGTCATCCGTCGCGGGTGCTGATGTCATTCGAGGATTTTTCCCGTTGTTTCGCGGAGTTTTCGTGGGACAGCGCGGAGATGCGGGCGCTGGTGCGGCGGGCGGTGCCTGCCGAGGAGGACCGGCTCGACCTCGAGCGGCTGGACCGGCCGCTGGCGGGGCTGCGGTTCGAGACGGCGGAGGAGTTCGGGAAGCACCTGAGGTCCTATGTGGAGGCCGACCTGGCGCGGCGGGCGGATCCGGCGTATTCGGCGGATCTGGGCGCGTTCATGGCTTTGTTGTCGGCGTACCAGCAGATGCCGGCGCTGACCGCGTCCGGCGCGCTCGATGTGTCCGATGTGGATGGCTGGTGGCACGGGTTCTTCTCGTACTACGCGAGCGGCCCGCCGCCGCGGCGGTTGCACGAGTTGCTGGCGTTGCACCAGGCCGGGGTGGTGTCTTTCCTGGGGGCGGATGTTTCGATTTCGCTCTCGGCGGAGGGGTTTGTGGCGTCGTCGGGCAGCTTCCCGGGTTCGGTGACGGCCCGGACGCTGATCGAGGCGCGCCTGCCGACGCCCAGCGTCTCACGGGCGTCGGACGGTTTGCTGGCGCAGTTGCGGGGCGCGGGCGAGCTGGCGGAGGAGCACGTGCGGGACCTGCCGTCGGGCCGCATCTCGACGCGGGTGTCGGACGGACGGTTGCTGGACGCGGCAGGCCGGCCCCAGTCGCGGCGTTTCGCCTTGGGCCCGCACACGAGCGCCCGCTCGGCAGCGGCGTTCACCCGCCCACGCACGAACGGCCCGTCATTCCGCCAGAACGACGCTGCGGCGCGGGAGATCCTGCGAATGGTGGGGTGATTTACAGGCCGCAGCGGGGGCGGGTGCCGGGCGCGGCGGATGCCATGCGCAAGGCAGCGGCAGCGGCAGAGGCGACGAGGCGGGGCGCGGCGGGCGCCGGGCGCGGCCGGGGCGGGGTGCGGCCGGGGCGGGGTGCGGCGGGCGCCTGGCGTGGCAGGTGCCGGGTAAGGCAAGTGCCATCCGCAGTACGGCGGCGCGGGCCGCGGCGTGTGCCCATCGCGGTGGGCGGCACTTGCGGCCTGGGCCGGCCGGGGTGCTGCGCCGGCCAGAGTGCCGGGCCGACCGGGGTGCCGGGCCAGCCAGGGTGCCGCGCCGGCCAGGGTGCCGGGCCTGCTGGGGTGCCGCGCCAGCCAGGGTGCCGGGCCTGCTGGGGTGCCGCGCCAGCCAGGGTGCCGGGCCTGTCGGGGTGCCGGGCCGGCCAGGGTGCCGGGCCAGCCAGGGTGCCGGGCCAGCCAGGGTGCCGGACCAGCCGGGGCGGCCTGCGCCGGCCGGGGTGCCGGGCCAGCCAGCGTGCCGGGCCAGCCAAGGTGCCGGGCCAGCCAGGGTGCTGCGCCGGCCGGGGTGCCGGGCCGGCCGGCTACGGGCGCGGGCCGGAATGGCTGGCAGCGGGGTTGAGTTCTCGGGTCCTGCGCTCGCGGGCCGGGGGGTGGGGCAGGCCGCCGCTCGGGTACCAGCGGGCGGCGGCCTGCCACCGGCCCCGGGCGTGAACGTCCCGGTTGCAGTTCCGGGGCCGGCTCATCCAGCATTCACCACCGGCAGACCGGCCCTCGCGCGGGACGCTGCCCACCGCGCTACTGACGCACCGCCCCACCCCCAGCGCGGTGGGCCGCGATCTTCGGCCACGCGGCCCGCATCCACCAGAGCCACGCGGCCCGCAGCCACCAGAGCCACGCGGGCCGGATCAACGAGAACCACGCGGGCCGGATCAACGGGAGCCACTCGGCCTGGATCAACAGGAGCCACGCGGCCCAGATCAACGAAGGCCACCCGCCCAGGACCAACGAGAAATCCCCTGGCTCAGCAGCGGTCCAGCATCTCCGTCAACGCCGCCTTCTCCGCGCTGTCGATGGTCAGCTGCCACTCGTACTTCACGTCGATCCACATCTTCGCGTAGGTGCACCAGTAGCCGGTGAGCGGCGGCTTCCACTCGTCGGGCGACTTGTCGCCCTTGGCCTGGTTGACGTTGTCCGTCACCGCGATCAGCTGCGGGTTGGTCAGGTCGTTGGCGAACGCCTCGCGCTTGGCGGTGGTCCAGGCCGACGCGCCGGTCCGCCACGCGGCGGCCAGCGGCACGACGTGGTCGATGTCGACGTCGGAAGCGGCGGTCCAGGTCGCGCCGTCGTAGGGGCTCTTCCAGGTTCCCGACGTGGCGGCGCAACTGGAATCCGTCACGACGTTGGTGCCGTCCCGCTTCAGCACGACCTCGCGGGTGTTGCAGCTGCCGCCCTGGTCGTCCCAGTGCGGGAACTTGTCGCGCGAGTAGCCGGTGGACGTGCCGTCCGCCTGGACGGTCAGCGCCGCCAGCTCGGAGCGGGCCGTGGTCTCGGACGGGATGTTCGGCGGCTCCGCCACCGCGGTGCCGGTCGCGATGCCGGTGGTGAGCAGGGCCGAGAGGCCGAGGACGATCAGCGAGTTTCGGGCGATGCGCATGGGTGCCGCCTTCGGGTGATCGGTGAGGACCCTCCGAAGGTCGAACATGAAGATGGCGAAAGCAATACCTGTGGGTGATTTACCGACGACAGTAGGTTAACTATCGGTGATCGCCAGCAGGTCCTCGGTGTGCCGGTACCAGGTCCAGCGCGTCACCGGCCGCGGATGCCGCACCCCGTTCTGCACCACTTCCGCCGGGTGGCAGCCCAGCTGGCAAGCCCGCCCGGACACCTCGGTCACCCGCCGGAACAGCCCGCGGGTCACGCGCACGTCGACGCCCTCCGCACCCGGCCGGACCACGAACGACCGCGCTGAGCCACGGAAAGCGACCGTGTCGTCACAGTAAGCCTCGCCGGTGACCGGACCGACCACCGCTTCACCCAGCAGGACTCCGCCGCTGTCGTCGCGCACGAGCACCCGCGGCCGTGGCTCACCCTTCCGGGCGAGCGCGAGCGCCTCCGACGGGTCGGCCGGCAGCCCCCACAGCCGCGCCGCCGGCGAGCCCGGATCGGTCGGCACGTATCCCACCGGCGTGTCCCCCAACCGGTTCTTCCGCATGATCCGCACCACGACCGCGGCCAGGTCCGCATCCGTGCCGACGACGATCAGCGGCTCCCCGGAAGTGCCCTCCAGCAGGGGATCCACGTCGTTCCTGCCGGGGCGCGCGGGCACTTCCCGCACTCCCGGCTCGTTGCGAAGGAGTGACGAACCAGACCCGCAAGCCAGCACCGTTCCCCGCGCCACCGGGTCCTCCGTTACGCTCATGCACCGGCATTTGCCTGCGCTGAATTTCCTGTTGCCGAATACCTGGAGTGTCACATGCCGGCCATCGTGCTCATCGGTGCCCAGTGGGGCGATGAAGGCAAGGGCAAGGCCACCGACCTGCTCGGCGACCGTGTCCAGTGGGTCGTCCGCTACCAGGGCGGCAACAACGCCGGTCACACGGTCGTGCTCCCCAACGGGGAGAACTTCGCCCTGCACCTCATCCCGTCCGGGATCCTCACGCCGGGCGTGACCAACGTGATCGGCAACGGCGTGGTCGTCGACCCGGGTGTGCTGCTCGACGAACTGGACGGCCTGGAGAAGCGCGGCGTGGACACCAGCCGCCTGCTGCTCTCCGCCGACGCGCACCTGATCATGCCGTACCACGTGGCGATCGATAAGGTCACCGAGCGTTACCTCGGCAGCCGCAAGATCGGCACCACCGGCCGTGGCATCGGCCCGTGCTACCAGGACAAGATCGCCCGCGTCGGCGTCCGCGTGCAGGACCTGCTCGACGAGAAGATCTTCCGCCAGAAGGTCGAGGCGGCCCTGGAGTTCAAGAACCAGGTGCTGGTCAAGGTCTACAACCGCAAGGCGCTCGACGCCGACCAGGTGGCCGACGAGGTGCTGGCCGCGGGCGAGAAGTTCGCGCACCGCATCGCCGACACGCGGCTGCAGCTGAACAAGGCCCTGGAGAAGGGCGAGACGGTGCTGCTGGAGGGGTCGCAGGGCACGCTGCTCGACGTCGACCACGGCACCTACCCGTTCGTGACGTCGTCGAACCCGACCGCGGGCGGCGCGAGCGCCGGGTCGGGCATCGGGCCGGGCCGCATCGGCACCGTGCTCGGCATCCTCAAGGCCTACACCACGCGCGTCGGGTCGGGCCCGTTCCCGACCGAGCTGAACGACGCGATGGGCGAGCACCTGCGCAAGGCGGGCGGCGAGTTCGGCGTCACCACCGGGCGGTCGCGCCGCACCGGCTGGTTCGACGCGGTGATCGCCCGGTACGCCACGCGGGTCAACGGGATCACCGACTACTTCCTCACCAAGCTCGACGTGCTGTCCGGCCTGGAGCGGGTGCCGATCTGCGTCGGGTACGAGGTGGACGGCTTCCGCACCGAGGACATGCCGATGACGCAGACGGACGTGCACCACGCCGTGCCGATCTACGAGGAGCTGCCCGGCTGGTGGGAGGACATCTCGCACTGCCGGACGTTCGAGGAGCTGCCGGCGAACGCGCGGGCGTACGTGGAGCGGATCGAGGAGCTGTCGCAGGCCCGGGTGTCCGCCATCGGCGTCGGCCCGGGCCGCGAACAGACCATCGTCCGCCACGAATTCTTGTAAGTGGTTCCACGGCTTGCGGGGCGGTGCGGGTAGCGGAACCTGAGGCGGCGCGGTGCTCTAGGCCAGGGCGGTCTTCGTCGGCGTCGGGTTCCGGAAGAGGTCCAGCACCGGGCAGTGCTCGTCGACCTGGCGCTTGAGGTCCTCGTAGGCCTCGCGGCTCGCCGGGCCGTCCAGGTCGACCGTGACCCGCACGTCGGTGAAGCCGGGGCGGGTCTCGTTGAAGCCGAAGAAGCCGTGCAGGTCGAGATCGCCCTCGACGGTGACCTTCACCGAGGTCAGCGGCACGCCCAGCTTCGCGGCCCAGAACTGGTACGTGATCACCTGGCACGAGCCGAGCGCGGCCAGCGCGTACTCGACCGGGTTGGCGGCGGTGTCCGTGCCGCCCAGCGGCGCGGGCTCGTCGACGCGGAAGGCGTGGTCCCGCACCTTCACGTCGACCTGGGTTGCGGTGCCGCCGACCAGCTGGTGGTCGACGGTGAACGAGACGGCGGCGTTGGCGGGATCGGCCGAGACGGCCTGGCGGGTTCCCTCGATGACATCGGTGAGCGACATGGTCATCACGGTGACGTGAGCGCCCCGCGCGGCGCGAGGGCTCCCAGAAGCTGGGACGCGGAATCCACGCCGCCCGGTCGCCGTTACCGGTGATCATGAGGATCGGAGCGGCACTGGCCACCGCGGACGACACCAACTACGTCGACGCGATCGTGGCCCAGGCGAAGCAGGTGGCCGCCGACGGGCTGAAGTCGGTGTGGTTCGGGCAGCGGTTCGACTACGACGCTGCCGCCCTGGCGACCGTCGTCGGGCGCGAGGTGCCGGAATTGTCCGTCGGCACCTCGGCGATCCCGATCTTCGGACGGCACCCGCTGCTGGTCTCCAGCCAGGCCCAGACGGCGCAGGCCGCCACGCACGGGCGGTTCCAGCTCGGGCTGGCGCTGGGCGCGAAGAACCTGCTGGAAGGCGCGTTCGGCCTCAGCTACGACCGTCCGGTGGCCCGGCTGCGCGAGTTCCTGACCGTGCTGCGCGAGCTGTTCACCACCGGCACCGCCGACTTCCGCGGCGAGGTCCTCACCGCCGTGCCGCCGCTGCCGGCCGCGGTCCCCGGCGCGGGCCCGGTGCCGCTGCTGGTCGCCGCGATGGGGCCGCAGGCCCTGCGGGCGACCGGGGAACTCGCCGACGGCACGCTGCCCTACCTGGCCGGGCCGAAGGTGCTGGCAGGCGAGATCGTCCCGGCCATCACCGCCGCGTCGGCCACCGCGCCGCGGGTCGTCGCGTTCGTCGCCGGTGTGGTCACCTCCGACGTCGAGCGGGTGCGCGCGAACGCCGTCGAGCAGCTCGCGTTCTACGAGCGGATCCCGTCCTACCAGCGGGTCATCGGCCTGGCGGGCGCCTCGCGTGCCGGTGAGCTGGCGGTGATCGGCGACGAGGAGACCGTCGCGGCCGAGATCCGGCGCTACTTCGACGCCGGGGCCACCGAGGTGGTCTTCACCCAGACGGACCTCGGCAGCGCGGAGGACCAGCGGCGCACCTGGCGGCTGCTGGGCGAACTGTCCGGAAAATGAGTTGCCTGGAGCGGACTCCATGTGCCTAGCCTCGGCAGGCATGGATGACCGCTCTGCACTGACGATCACAGTCAACGGGATCCAGCACCGGCTGACCGTCGATCCACGGTCGATGCTGGCCGAAACACTGCGCGACGACCTCGGGCTGACCGGCACCAAACGCGGCTGCGACCGCGGCGAATGCGGCGCCTGCACCGTGCTGGTGGACGGCCGCCGGGTGTTGTCCTGCCTGACCCTGTCCCTGCTCGCCGACGGCGCGGAGGTGACGACCGCCGAGGGCCTCGCACCCGAGGGCGAACTGCACCCGGTGCAGCGCGCCTTCCTGGAGAACGACGCGTTCCAGTGCGGGTTCTGCACGCCGGGGCAGGTCGTGTCCGCCGCCGCGTGCATCGCCGAGGGACACGCCGGCTCCGAGGACGAGATCCGGGAGTGGATGAGCGGCAACATCTGCCGCTGCGGCGCCTACCCGCAAATCGTTTCCGCCGTGCGGAAAGCCGCCGCGGAGGTGGTCCGATGAGGACGTTCGAGCTGACCAGGGCCACCTCCGTCGAGGCGGCGCTGGACGCGCTGACCGCCGGCGCGCAGGCCATCGCCGGTGGCACCGAACTGCTGAACTGGCTCAAGGAGGGCATCGAAGCGCCCGCCCGGCTGGTCGACATCAACCGACTGCCGCTGGACCGGATCGAGTTCGCCGACGACCACGTCCGGCTCGGCGCCTTGTGCCGGATGAGCGACGTGGCCGCGCACCCGGAGCTGGCGCGCGAGTTCCCCGTCCTGGTGCAGTCGCTGCTGCGGGCCGCCTCGCCGCAGCTGCGGAACATGGCCACGCTCGGCGGCAACCTGATGCAGCGCACCCGCTGTCCGTACTTCCGCGCGGACACCGGGCTGCCGTGCAACAAGCGGGTGCCCGGCTCGGGCTGCTCGGCCCGGCACGGCGACACCACGTCCGCCGCGATCCTCGGCTGGTCCGACGACTGCGTCGCGACCCACCCGTCGGACCTCGCGGTCGCACTCGCCGCGCTCGACGCGGTCGTGGTCGTGCGTGGCCCGGACGGCGAGCGGCGCATCCCGGCGACGAGTTTTCACCGGCTGCCGGGCGACGAACCGGCGCGGCACAACGAACTCCGGTCCGATGAGCTGATCACCGCGATCGAGGTGCCCCGTGGTGGCACGCGGTTTTCGCACTACCTGAAGGTCCGGGAACGGGTCTCCTACGA
This sequence comes from Amycolatopsis sp. NPDC006125, assembly GCF_040614195.1. Classification (NCBI taxonomy): domain Bacteria; kingdom Bacillati; phylum Actinomycetota; class Actinomycetes; order Pseudonocardiales; family Pseudonocardiaceae; genus Amycolatopsis; species Amycolatopsis sp. NPDC006125. The sequence continues at coordinate 3,641 of NZ_JBEXTZ010000004.1, read as the reverse complement.
GTTCGCGGTGGTCTCCGCCGCGGCCGTCGTCGAGTGGGACGGGCAGACGATCACGCGGGCACGCGTCGCGCTCGGCGGGGTGGCGCACGGGCCGTATCGGATGGAACTCGTCGGCGTGCCGTTGGACAGGCTGGCCGAGGTGGTGCGGCTCACCCGCGCGCGTCCGTTGCCCGGCAACGAGTACAAGGTCACCCTCGCCGAGCGCGCCGCGGTGCGCGCGATCAAGGAGGCGATGTCGTGAAAGCGCTTACCAGACTGGACGGCCCGGCCAAGCTCACCGGGGCCGCGCGGTACGCGGCCGACGCGTCCGCACCCGGCACCCTGACCGCCGCGCTCGTGCCCGCCACGGTGCCCACCGGGCGGGTCACGAGCATCGACACCTCCCAGGTGGTGGACGCGACGGTGCTGACGCACCACGACCTGCCGCGCCTGACCCCGATGCCGTCGCCGCCGTTGGGCCACTCGGTGCTGCCCCTGCAGGACGACCTCGTGCACTACGAAGGCCAGCCGGTCGCGGTGGTCCTCGCGGACAGCTGGCAGCAGGCCCGCGAAGCCGCGCGGCAGGTGCGGGTGACCTACGACGACGTCCGGCCGCCGCTGCTGTTCGGACAGGCCGAGGACGTCGTGCCGCACAGCGACCACCTGCTGGGCGAGGCCGACGAGTCGACCGGCGACCTCCAGGCCGGACTGGCCGCGGCCGACCGGATCGTCGAGGCCACCTACACCACCGCCAACCGGCACCACAACCCGATGGAGCCGTGGGCGGTGCTCGCCGAGTGGGTGGACGACGAGCTGGTGCTGCACGCGTCCGTGCAGGCCGCCGCGCTCACGCAGGCAGTGGTCGCCGAGCTGTTCGGCGTCCCGGCGGACGCGGTGCGGGTGATCTGCCCGTTCACCGGCGGCGGGTTCGGCAGCAAGGGCTACGTGTGGCCGGCGCTCCCGCTGGCCGCCGCGGCCGCCCGCGTCACCGGGCGGCCGGTCAAGCTGGTGCTCACGCGTGCCGAGATGTTCACGTTGTCCGGGCACCAGCCGGCCACCCGGCAGACGATCACGCTGGGCGCGACGGCCGACGGGCGGCTCACCGCGATCCGGCACCTCAGCAGCAACGCGGCCGCCCGGGTGGACGACTACACCGAGAACACCACCCACGGCACCACCTGGCTGTACGCGAGCCCGGCCATCCACACCGCGATGCGGGTGCAGCGGGTGGACCGGCCGCAGCCGACGCCGATGCGCGCGCCGCACGAGGGCCCGGGGATCTTCCCGCTCGAGTCCGCGATGGACGAGCTGGCGCACGAGCTGGGCATCGACCCGGTCGAGCTGCGGATCCGCAACGAACCGGCGGCCGACCCGATGACCGGCAGGCCGTTCTCGTCGCGGAAGCTGGTCGAGTGCCTGCGTGAGGGCGCCCGCCGGTTCGGCTGGTCCGAGCGCGATCCGGAACCGCGGTCGATGCGGGACGGGCACGACCTCGTCGGCTGGGGTGTCGCGGCGGCGACCATGGACACGTTCCGGGCCCCGTCGGCGGCGCGGGTCCGGGTGGACGCCGCGGGCCGGGTCACCGTGGAGACCGGGGCGCAGGAGATCGGCACCGGGCTGCCCGCGATGGTGCAGGCCGTGGCCGCGGAGACGCTCGGCTGCGATCCGGAGTCGGTCCAGGTGCGGCACGGCGACCCGGACTTCCCCGGGCACGGCGGCACGATGGGGTCGATGTCCGCGATGGGCCTCGGCTCGGCCGTGCAGGCGGCGGCGCGCGAAGTGCTGGACAAGCTGGGCGCGGACCCGGGCGACCCGCTCGCCGACGCGCTGGCCGCGGCCGGGCTGCCCGAACTGACCGCGGAGGGCCGGTGGGCGCCGGAGTCGTCGCTGGCGGCGGGCCGGTCGGCGGACCACTCGATCCACACCTACGGCGCGATCTTCGTCGAGGTGCGGGTGGACGAGGACCTCGGCCTGCTGCGCATGTCGCGGGCGGTCGGCCGGTACGCGGCGGGGCGGATCCTCAACCCGCTGGCCGCGCACAGCCAGATGACCGGCGGGCTGGTCTGGGGCTACGGGCAGGCGGTGCTGGAGCACTCGGTGTTCGAGCCGGCGCTGGGGCGGTTCCTGAGCAAGAACCTCGCCGGTTACGTGGTGCCGGTGAACGCCGACATCCGCGAGCTGGACGTGGCGTTCGTGCCGGACGACGACCGGCTGGCGAGCCCGGTCGGCGCGAAGGGCATCGGCGAGCTGGGCGCGGTCGGGGTCGCGGCGGCGATCGCGAACGCGGTGTTCCACGCGACCGGGCGGCGGGTGCGCGACCTGCCGATCAAGATCGCCGACCTGCTGTGAGGAGGGCGGTCACGACAGCCGCGCGGTGAGGGTGTCCGACAGGGCGAGCTCTTCGAGGTCGAGTTCGCGCAGGACCTTGCGCAGCACCTCGTCGTCGAGCTTGCCCTCGGCCCGCTGCTCCAGCATCGTCTCGCGCTGCACGAGCAGCAGTTCGCGGCGCGCCTGCACGAACGCGGCGTGCGGGCTGGACTCGCGTTCCTCGGCGCTGAGCGAGATCGCCGCGACGGCTCCCCGGTAGCGGGTCTCGACAAGGGCCCGCAACCGGTTCACCAGCCGGTCGGCCTTCTCCGGCGGGATGTCGAGCCGGTGGCACAGCTCCGGGGCCAGCTCGTCGAGCCGGGCCAAGGCCGCGTGCATCGCCGCCTCGCGGGCCGCCATCTCCTCCTCCGCGTCCTGCTCGGCGTCGTCCTTGTCGTGCACGCCGAGCTTGCGGATCACCGCGGGCAGGGTGAGCCCCTGGATCAGCACGGTCCCGATCGCGACGACGAACGCGAACAGCTGGATCTCGTCCCGGCCCGGGAACGGCTGCCCGGCGTGGGTCGTCAGCGGCACACCGGCCGCCGCGGCGAGCGACACCACGCCGCGCATGCCCGCCCAGGACAACACGAGGAGGTTCCGCGTCGGCGGCCGTTCTCGTTCGCGGCCGAACAGCCGGAGGGCGTGCGGCAGGTAGGCGTTGAGGAACACGTACGGGAACCGGATGGCGATGGTGACCGCGAGGATGGCGATCGCCGCGGCGAAGAGCTGCCAGTTGCCGCGCGCGTTCTCGTTGGCGCTCTCCAGCACGAACGGCAGTTGCAGGCCCATCAACGCGAACACGAGCGCTTCGAGCAGCACGTCCAGCGACGCCCAGATCGACGAGTCCTGCACCCGCGTGGCCGAGCCCGCGTACAACGACCGGTCACCGAGGTACAACCCGGCGGCGACCACCGCGAGCACGCCCGAACCGCTGAAGTCCTCGGAGAACGGGTGCAGGTGCTCGGCGACGACGTACACGGCGAACGGCACGATGATGCCGAAGACCGACTCCATCAGCGGGTCGTCGAGCTTGCGCCGGATGTAGGAGACGAGCACCGCCGCCGCGAGCCCGACGCCGATCCCGAGCACCGCGGCGACGAGGAACACCAGGAATCCGTGGCCGAGCGACCCGGCCGCGCCGAGCACCGCGGCGAGACCGATCTTGTACAGGGTCAGCGCGGCGGCGTCGTTGACCAGGCTCTCCCCGGTGAGCACGGTCATCAGGCGGCGCGGGAGGCGCTGGCGGCGGCCGATCGCGGCGGCGGTGACGGCGTCCGGCGGCGCGACGACCGCGC